>NZ_JAUYVX010000010.1:0-154984 GCF_030688925.1 Oceanobacter sp. 3_MG-2023 | reverse complement strand
AACGATCGGACAAGGTATACAGGGTGATTGCTCCGACTATACCCAATGTCGCTGCGATCCAGCCCCAATCGGACGTGCCGCTTTCTGCTGACGCCCCTGATGCGCCCGCGAACCAGTGAACCGGTTCTTCCACGACAATATAAGACTCACTGCTGCCCGCCAGTTCCGGCTCTGACAGCACCTCCATCCGGATCATTCTGCCCGGCTCAGCTTCGGGTGACAGTACCAGCCCCCCAAACCCGGGGGTCACAAAGAAGTCGTCGATGCGCGCCACCACATCACCATCCACCTCAATCTCCAGGTCTTTACCCTTGCGCCGTATTCCCATTGCGGCCGGCGTGATCAATGCCCCATCCTGCAACAGCACGTAATAGAAACCGGACTGGGCTGACACCACAGCCGGTTCATCACCGTTATACACTTGACCAGCATAGTCATTAAGAGGGTTAAAAACGGCTACGCGATAAATCGGCATGTAATCATTCCTTGTTTAATAGGGTGGCCACCCAGAGCTCATCCTTGGAAATAGCGGCCACTTCTATCATTAAGAAACTCAGGCGTCCATACTCAGCAACTAGCAAAGCACTAAGATGCCAAATAGGTCTAAAATATCGAAGTAATTTAGAAATAATTTAAGAAGCAGTATAAAAAACAGGAAAAATTATCTCATCAGTCAAAGACTGATTTGGTATCAATAAATAAATGCCCCCCGTATTTTATGCTGGTCAGACCTCAGCGAATATTTATTCGTTATTCGATCGGCCACGATTAGACTCAGTGTCACCCGTTAGCACAAAACAGCAACAAATCTGCCGCAATAATCCACTGCTTTGAATATCTCTCGCTATCTTCCATTTTTATATGGAGGATCGGTATATGGAGGATCGGCCAGTGAGTGGAGACACCCAGCACCAGCAGATTTCAGGCAATGGTCACCCACCTGACTTTGTCAGGCCGATGACCATATTGATATGACTATTCCGCAGCCGCTATCAGGCTGGCATTGCCACCAGCAGCGGTAGTATCGATACAGATATGCCGTTCAAGCTGGTAACGATGGCTGTTTTTATCGTCATCAATCAGGGGCAGCAAGGCTCCTTCCCGTTGCGCCAGTGCGATACGACACGCTCGCATGTACTCTTCCTGACCAGCACAAACAACCGCATCAATGCCTTTTACTGGCGTTAGTGCAGCCGCTTGCAATGCGCCATCGAGCGCAACCACCGGCCACTCGTGTCCGCGTAACGATGCGACGGCTTGTTCGGCACCCGGTGCTATAACAACCACCCGATTACCACAAGCCAATGCCAGCGCCGCCTGATGCAGAGCCCGCGCCAGCGTTGGCCCAAGGCACAGCATCACACCACGAGGATGCAACGATAACCGATTGAGTTCACCCGTTGGCCCAGGGAGTTCAAGTGTCGACGGATCTTCCAGTACGACCTGAATACCCAGGGCAGCAAAGCTGTCATTAATCTGCTGCGATAATGGTGCGGCGTGTTGCCTGGCGGCAGCAAATCCTTGCCCGGCGACATCATCCAATGCTTGTTGCAACGTCGCCGCGGTGATGGTGGCGTGATCGATAGCCAACACTTCTCGCGCAGAAGACGGTGCGATAAAACGTTCAACATAATGCGGCCCACCGGCTTTTGGACCTGTCCCCGACAACCCTTCACCACCAAATGGCTGAGACCCCACCACAGCACCAATCTGGTTGCGGTTGACGTAGGTATTACCCACACGAATACGACGGGACAAGGCATTAACCCGGGAATCCATACGGGTATGCAAACCAAAAGTCAGGCCAAATCCACGTGCATTAATTGCGTCAACAACCTGTTCCGCATCCTCTCCCCTGAATATCGCCACATGCAGTACAGGACCAAAAATCTCTTCTGGCATATCGGCAATTCCATTGACGTTGACCACCGCCGGAGCCACAAATCGCCCCTGCTCTGGCACTGTCATACGCTTCAATAGTCGTCCGGCAGCGGCATGTTCATCCAGGTATTGATTGATTTTGTTGCGGGCAGCGTCATCAATCACAGGGCCAATGTCCGTTGATAACAACCAGGGATCTCCCAGTGCCAGTTCGTCCATGGCGCCGTACAACATATGCAGCAAATGGTCGGCAATATCTTCCTGTAAATATACGATCCGGAGTGCTGAGCATCGCTGACCGGCACTCTGGAATGCCGATGCCAGTATGTCGCGTACAACCTGTTCCGGCAGTGCAGTTGAGTCGACGATCATGGCATTCAGACCGCCGGTTTCGGCAATAAGTGGCGCTTCTGCAGACATCGCACTCGCCATTGCCCGGTTGATGGTTTGAGCCGTTGCGGTAGAACCGGTAAAACACACGCCTTGAATACGGGCATCCGCGGTCAATGGTGCACCGACATCCCGCCCCGAGCCCGGCAACAGTTGCACCACGTCCAGTGGGATACCGGCGTCATGCATCAAGGCTACCGCCCGCGCCGCAATCAGCGGGGTCTGGTCGGCGGGTTTTGCCAGTACTGTATTCCCGGCAGCAATGGCAGCTAACACCTGTCCGGTAAAAATTGCCAGAGGGAAGTTCCAGGGAGAAATACAGCTGATCACACCACGGGCGTTGACCTCCTCCCCTCTGGCGGTCAAGCGGTCGTCCAGTTGCTGTGCCTGATCGGCGTAATAACGGGCGAAATCCACGGCCTCGCGTACTTCGCCCACGGCATCCAGCAGGGTTTTGCCAGCTTCTCGCTGTGCCAGTGCAAACAGCTCCACTGCATGCTGTTCATACTGGTCAGCCACCCGGTTCAGCAAGGCTGCCCGCTGCGCCACCGGAACCGCTGCCCAACGCGGGGCTGCTGCCACTGCGGCAACAATCGCCGACTCGATATCAGCGGGACTGGCGGCAGTGACCTGCCCGACAACATCATTGGGTTGAGCCGGGTTGATGACCGATGAGCATGCAGCGCTTTCTGTACTCTCCTTGGCTGCTGTGTCAGCGGCGACCATGGGTATGGCTTGCCACTGGCTGGTCGCAAAGGCAGCACGGGCGGCAAGAATTTTCTCAACCTCGACCACATCGGTCACGTCCCAGCCCTTGGCGTTCTGGCGCTGATCACCAAATAATTGTGACGGCGCAACAATCAAGCTGCTGGGTTTGGGGTCATGCCACACCGCTGCGATATCAAAGGGGTCCCGGGCAATCACCTCAGGTGTAATGCGGGTATCGACAATCTGATTAACAAACGAGCTGTTGGCTCCGTTTTCCAGCAAACGCCGCACGAGGTAGGCCAGCAAATCGCGATGTTCGCCCACCGGGGCGTAAATACGACAGCGGGTGCCTTCGCGCTTCAAGACTTCATCATGAAGTGCTTCTCCCATACCATGCAGTCGCTGCAGTTCAAACTGATGCTTGCCGACGTGCTGGGCAATCCGCAAGACTGCCGCTACTGAATGGGCGTTATGGGTCGCAAACTGGGGATAGATATGATCAGTCATGCCCAAGAGCTTTTCGGCACAACACAGGTAAGAGACATCGGCATGTGCCTTACGGGTGTACACCGGAAATCCTGCCAACCCCAAGGTCTGGGCCCGTTTGATTTCGGCATCCCAATAGGCGCCTTTCACCAATCGCACCATGATGCGCCGGTTCAGCCGTTGCGCCTGGGCATAGAGGAAATCAATCACATGCGGCGCTCTCTGGCCGAACGCCTGTACGACAACCCCAAAGCCATCCCAACCGGCCAGTTGCGGATCTTCCAGCACTGCGACAATCACATCCAGCGACAGATCCAGCCGATCAGCTTCTTCCGCATCAATATTGAATCCCATATTGTGCTGCTTGGCCTGACGTGCCAGTTCGCGGGTACGTGCCACCAGCTCAATCATGACCCGCTCCCGTTTGGCAAATTCATAACGAGGATGCAGGGCCGACAGCTTCACCGATATGCCGGGGTTTTCAGCCATCGTTGCGCCGGTACAAGAAGCTGCTAAAGCAGCGATAGCCTGGCTATAAGCATCGAAGTAGGCTTTGGCATCGTCTGCGGTACGAGCCGCTTCACCCAGCATGTCGTAGGAATAGGTGTAGCCCTGACTTTCCAGCTTGCGTGCCCGTTCGGTGGCATTACGGATATGACTGCCCAGCACAAACTGGCGACCCAATTCTTTCATGGCTTGCGCCACGGCCACCCGAATCACCGGCTCTCCCAGTCGTTTCACCAGACCTCGCAACGTTGACCGCAAGCCTTCCGCTCCTGTTGGCGAAATCAGTTTGCCAGTCAGCATCAGCGCCCAGGTAGAAGAATTCACCAGACCAGAGCGGGACTGCCCCAGATGCTCACTCCATTGCCCCGGAGCCACCTTATCTTCAATCAACTGATCGATGGTAAATGCATCCGGCACACGCAACAGCGCTTCGGCCAGGCACATCAGCGCCACCCCTTCTCGAGTGGTCAGGCCGTATTCCGCCAGAAAATTCTCCATCATGGTGGAACGCTTGCGGCTGCGGACCGCTCGCACCAAGGCAGCCGCATCAGCTGAAATTTCCTGGCGCAGTGGCGCAGACAAACGGCTATCGGTGACCAGTTCAGTCAGCGCCTGACGTTCATCCATTAAATAATGATCGCGAATCGCGTCGCGAATGGCAGGGATATTGGCACTCATGTTACAGCCCTCATGGATACAAAACATTAAGCTGAATATGCCGCATTTTTGTGTTTATTTTTTCCTAAAATATATTAATTAACATTACTTTAAGACTAATTTTTATTAAAAAACAAGAAAAAACACAATAAAAAACAGTCAATACAAGCAGAAAATCACTAAAAAGAAAAAACCAGTGAATCACTCCCATAGACCTCGAAAAACGATCAAGAAAGCCATTAAAAAAACGATGGAGAAAGACATAAGAAGAGCAGCTGACAGAGCTGCCGGGAATGACCGGGAAGAGACCCGCAACAGGTACGGCGGAGAGACAGCAGACTTTGCAGTCGAAGTGAAAGATCAACAAGAGAATACCCGCAGCACAAGGCCAGGTTCCTTCCCTGACCATTGCACCATGCCGGTCGTACCGTTGAAGACGACCATAATACGTCGCCTTCACTGGGCTCTGTTAGCCCCGGCAACCTCAACTACAAAAATCAGCTACGTACTTCCGTCACCACATCATCAAACTTCTGCTGGATTGAATCCTCTGGCTCGCGGGTCGCCATGGAAGCAACCACCACTGCAAGGGTCGCCAGCAGAATACCAGGGATGATTTCGTACAAATCAAACCAGCCACCTTCCAGCTGTTTCCAGACCACCACGGTAATACCGCCGACAACAATGCCAGCCAGCGCACCCTGACGCGTCATCCGTTTCCAATACAACGACAAGATCAAGGCCGGACCAAAGGCTGCACCAAAACCTGCCCAGGCATAAGACACCAGATCCAACACTCCGGATTCCGGATTTAACGCCAGAACAGTAGCGATAACGGCAATACCCACAACCGCAAAACGTCCGACTTTTACCAACTGTTCGGAACTGGCGTCTTTATGAAACAGCGCTTTGTAGAAGTCTTCCGCCAATGCTGAAGAAGACACCAGCAACTGGGAATCCGCCGTACTCATGATCGCCGCCAGAATAGCGGCCAGCAGAACACCGGCAACCAGAGGATGGAAGATGGCATCCACCATCACCATAAAGACCGTTTCATTGTCTCCCAGACCTGTTTTCAGATAAGCCACGGCAAACAGCCCGATGGCCATCGAACCGATCATCGCCACCCCGGTCCAGGCAACAGCAATGCGACGGGCTGCCGGTACATGATCCTTGCTTTTGATGCCTTTGAAACGCGCCAGAATATGCGGCTGGCCAAAATAGCCAAAACCCCAGCCAATCAATGACAGGGTACCAATCAGGGTAATCGGTGTGCCGTCTGCATTGGTGAACGCATCCAGCAATTCGGGGTTGCTATTGGCTATCTTGTCGAAGGTTGCCGATATGCCGCCCATCTCGGACAGGGCAATCACAGGTACCAGAACCATCGCCCCGACCATCAGCAAGCCTTGCACGACATCCGTCCAGGACACCGCCAGAAAGCCACCAAACATGGTGTAGGAAATCACTGCCACAGCCCCCAGCACAACTGCCAGCTGATAATCCAGGCCGAATACGGTTTCAAACAGCTTGCCTCCTGCCACCAGGCCGGAACTGGTGTAAAACAGGAAAAACACCAGCACAAAAATCGCAGACACTACCCGCAAGGTATGGCTTTTATCTTCAAACCGCTTTTCAAAAAAAGCCGGCAAGGTCAGCGCATCACCGGCTCGCTGGGAATAAACCCGCAGACGCTGGGCAACCAGCAACCAGTTGGCCCAGGTGCCAATCAGCAGTCCACCTGCCAACCAAAACGCACCATAACCTGCACTCATGGCGTAGCCTGGCAAACCCAGCAACAGCCAGCCACTCATATCCGAGGCGCCGGCACTCAGGGCACTGGGAATTGGCCCGAGATTACGGCCACCCAATACATAATCCGACAAGTCTTGAGTGCGTCGATAAGCAATAATGCCGATACCCAGCATGACTGCCAGATACACGATAAACGTCAAAGTAACCATGGATCGTCCTCTTTCATTGTTTGCTATTAATTGAGGTATCGCATCAAGAAGATACCGCTCTTGCAGAGAGACATCTCACCTTATCCAGCCAATACTGTCAGGTTCGAGCCCATGGGAAATAAAGCCTAAAGCAGAGCCAGTGGTCGAATTGGCTGTTTTTTAATATTTCATGGTCTATTTGTTTTTAAATTTGTTTTTTAAACTGCATTTCGACCAAGTTTTATGCATGTAAAGATAATTTCACCGATGCATCACCAGCGTGCAACATAATCACCCCCAACACGCAAAAGCACCATGTCAGTGCATAATCAGAAAGGCATAATTGTTAATCAAAACCAATAGGTTGAGATAATTTCTCTAATATTATTGTTTTATTTAGAACAAAATACGCATCATTTCCCACTACAATGGCTCTTTCCCGTTCCTGTAAATGACCCATTACTGCCCGACAAGGACATCAAAACTTCATGGATTCTCAAGAAAATCTTGACAAGCTCGATATGGCCATCCTTCGCGAGCTGCAGAAAAACGGCCGAATCACCGTAACCGAGCTGGCTTCGCTGATTGGATTATCCAAAACTCCCTGTCAAATCCGTATGAAACGGCTCGAAGAACAAGGGTATATTCTCGGTTACATGGCATTGCTTGATCAAAAGAAACTTGGCACCAAATACGTTGCCTTTGTGCAAGTGTCGCTCAGCGATACTCGCACCAGTGCGCTCAAAGCCTTTAATGATGCCGTGCGTACCATCCCTGAAATCGAGCAATGCCATATGACCGCCGCGACCTTTGACTATCTGTTAAAAGTCCGCACTTCCGACATGGAATCCTATCGCGCTGTGTTGGGAGAAAAAATTTCTTCCCTGCCTTACGTCACCCAGACCAGTACTTTTGTTGTGATGGAAAACGTCAAGGACATTGAATCCAAGCTGATTTGACATCGACATCAGGACCTCAATCGGTAAATCGGGGCCAGCGTCTTGCTGGTTCTCCTGATGAAAGGGCCAGACAGGCCAACCCATCCCCAACATAAGCCTAAAGTAGTACACGATATTTACTGAACTTTTATTCCTATAAACAGCAATACCCAACTTGTCGCAAGCTCATTGCGCCAAAGCATGGAAAACCCAATAACAATGGGACTTTGAAGCTGTTTTTTACGCTGATTTTGTGCTGTCTTTCCGGTCACACTCACATACTACTTACGTAGTTACACCAAGATAATTTACCTACCAACAATCACCAATATAGTAAAAACACTAGTAACCCCCGCAGTCCAACGAATAGCCGAAACAATCATCTGCAACGACTATACTGCCTCCACGAGACGATTGATGGTCGTGCAGGCAGTTGCCACCTCGACGTCGTTCCGACGGACTATAAAAAAGGATAACAACAAGATGCTCAAATTATCGAAACTGAAGCGCGGCCTGCTGGCCGGATTCTGTGGTCTGGTTGTCGCCTCTGGTGCCCAGGCAGCAGACAAGGTTTACCGTTTGAAAATGGCCGAAACCTGGGGTGCTAACTTCCCTATTTTTGGTGATTCTCCACGCAACATGGCAGCCATGGCAGAGAAAATGTCCAATGGCCGTTTGCAAATCACCATCGACTCGGCCAACAAGCACAAAGCACCGTTTGGTGTTTTCGATATGGTCCGTGCCGGACAATACGATATGGGGCACTCAGCGTCCTATTATTGGAAAGGCAAGGTCCCCAACACCCTGTATTTCACAACCATGCCATTCGGCATGACCGCACCTGAGCAATACGCCTGGTTCTACTACGGTGGCGGCATGCAACTGATGGACAAGGTATACAGCAAGTTTGGTCTGATGAGTTTCCCGGGTGGTAACACCGGTAATCAGATGGGCGGCTGGTTCCAGAAAGAAATCAACTCCCTTGATGACCTGAAAGGTCTGAAAATGCGCGTACCCGGTTTCGCCGGTGAAGTTCTGGCAGAACTGGGCGTCAGCCCAACCAACATTCCACCAGGTGAGCTGTACACCGCACTTGAACGTCGTACCATCGACGCTCTGGAATGGGTAGGTCCATCACTGGACTTGCGTATGGGTTTCCACAAAATTGCACCGTACTACTACACCGGTTGGCATGAACCAGCCACTGAGCTGCAATTTTTGGTTAACAAGCGCACCTGGGACAAACTGCCAGAAGATCTGCAAGAAATCCTGCGTGTTTCCATGCGTGCCGCATCTTATGAAATGTACATTCAGTCTTACCACGAATCCGCCATTAACCTGGACGTGATCAACTCTGAATACCCGAACGTCAAAATCAAAACCTTCCCTGCTGATGTCATGGCTGCCATGCGCAAAGCCAACGACAAACTGCTGACAGAAAAAGCGGCTGAAGACCCACTGGCCAAGGAAATTCTTGATTCCCAAGCCAACTACATGAAAAAAGCACGTGCCTGGACGGATATTTCCGACAAGGCCTACCTGAACAGCGTCTCTGTCGGCCAATAAGCCTGCGGTGATTCATGCAAGTCAACAACCGGGTTAACCCCGACCGTTGGCTTGCTGGAGCAGAGTCACCCTCTGCTCTGTTCCCTCCAGTACCCCAAGGGAGAAAATTATGTTGGTTCGGCTTGAGCGAGCGATTAATCGCTTTTCCGATCTGCTCGGTACGATATCCGCCGTACTGTTTCTGATCATGTTGGTGAACGTCTTTATCGACGTTGTCCTGCGCTACGCGCTAAACGTTGTTTATATCGGTTCTCAGGAGATGGAATGGCACTTGTTTGCAGCCATGTTCATGCTGGCCGTTCCCTACACTCTGAGAGCCGAAGGCCATGTCCGTGTTGACCTGGTGTATGAACGCCTGTCCATGCCAAAGAAAAACTGTATCGATATTGCTGGCGGCTTATTGTTATTACTGCCGTTCTGCCTGTTGGTCGGTTACTACGGCATCGGCTTTGCCCACGAAGCGTGGGAACTGGGTGAAACCTCAGGAGACCCCGGTGGTTTACCTGCTCGCTGGATCATCAAATCCGTTATTCCCGTGGCCTTTTTTGCCACCGCCATTTCAGGTGTTGGCATGATACTCACCTCAATCAATGAGTTGCGCGGCGTCAAACACGAGCACCACAAGGAGGCTGCACTGTGATTGGTATTGTAATGTTTGTTGTGGCCCTGCTGATGCTGATGTTTGGCTTCCCTGTGGCTTTTACCTTTGGTGGCGTAGCACTGATTTTTGGTGTGATTGCCGAAGGCCCGGACATGTTTGCCTTCATGCCCTTCCGCATTCAAAGCATTATGGAAAACGTCACGCTGATGGCGGTTCCGCTGTTTATTTTTATGGGCATCGTGCTGCAGCGCACCAAGTTGGCGGAGCAATTGCTCGAAGCCATGGGCAAGCTGTTTGGACGCGTCCGTGGTGGCCTGGCGATTTCGACGGTTCTGGTAGGGGCGCTGTTGGCAGCCTCAACCGGTGTGGTCGGTGCCTCCGTTGTCGCCATGGGCCTGATCTCTCTGCCTGTCATGCTGAAATACAACTACGATAAATCCCTCGCCTGCGGCACCATTTGTGCGTCAGGTACATTGGGACAAATCATCCCGCCGTCCATCATCCTGATCATTCTCGGTGACGTGATGGGGATTCCTGTCGGTGATCTATTCCAGGCAGCAGTCATGCCCGGCTTCATGCTGATTGGCATTTATATTCTCTATATTCTGGTTTATTCCTTCCTCAAGCCAGAAGCCGCGCCTGCGTTGCCTGTCGAAGACGATGGCACCACCCAGGCCCAGATGTATACCCAGGCGATTATTGCCATTATTCCGCCATTGGCGCTGATTCTGGTGGTACTGGGATCAATCTTTGCCGGTATCGCAACCCCGACAGAATCGTCTGCATTGGGTGGCATTGGTGCCATCTTCCTGGCCACTGTTTACGGCCAGTTCAGCTGGAAAATGCTGTACCAGTCGGCGCAGGAAACCGTCAAGATCACGGCAATGGTTTTCGCGATTCTGCTGGGTGCAACAGCGTTCAGCATGGCCTTCACCTACACCGGTGGTGACTACATTGTTGAAGAAATCCTGACCAGCCTGCCTGGTGGACAACTCGGGTTCCTGATCCTGTCGATGATCGCTATTCTGATTCTTGGCTTCTTTATCGACTTTGTTGAAATCAGTTTCATCATTGTGCCGATTCTGGCGCCGGTTGCAGATGCCCTGGGGATCGCTCCACTGTGGTTTGCCATTCTGATTGCCATGAACCTGCAAACCAGCTTCCTGACACCGCCGTTCGGGTTCGCGCTCTTTTATCTCAAAGGGGTCGCGCCTCCACAGGTGCAAACAACAGACATCTATAAAGGGGTTTTGCCTTTTATTGTGATGCAGGTAGGCCTGGTAGTGTCTATCATGATGTTTCCGGAGTTTTACGGTCTGATCGACTAGCCGTTCCCGGATAACATTGGACAGCCCATGCGCCAGCATGGGCTGTCGTTATCACTTCACAACAACAAGAATCGACATTACGGTGAACCTGTCACTCAAAGCAAAAATCCTGTTACTGACGGTCTTGCCCTTGATCGCCCTGTCATTAACGATCAGCTGGCTGTATCAACGCCAAGCCAAGGAACTGGCTTACCAGCAAGTCGCTGTTTTTGAAGAAAACCTGATGGCCGGCCGCCGTGAGGCACTCAAGAATTACACTCTACTGGCCATGAACTCGATATCCCCCACACTCGAACAACTCGAGAACGGTATGGAACGCTCCAGCGCCGAATACCGGATCAAGCATCAACTACGTGGCATGCGCTATGGCAGTGACGGCTATTTCTTTGTTTACACCCAAGCTGGAACCAATATTGTCCACCCCACCCAACCCCATCTGGAAGGACAGGACCTGATCGACCTGCAGGATGAAAACGGTCAATTTGTTATTCGGGACCTGCTTGATATTGCCGAATCCGGTGGTGGGTTCTACCAATACCTCTGGCGTAAACCCACCGACGGTAACGACGTCAACAAACTCGGTTACGTCATACAGATTCCGGCACTGGGCTGGATGATGGGTACCGGCTTGTACGTCGACGACATCGCCAAGGAAATCGCCTTGATGGAGCAAAAGGTCGCCAATAATGTGCGCAAAAGTTTCTGGGCATCAACCATTTTGCTGATTGTGACACTGACAACCGTGGTGCTTATCGTCACACTGGTCAACATGCATACAACCCAACTGGCCGACCAACATTTACAACAACTCGCCAACCGCTTTGTCTCCTTTCAGGTTATTCAGCGTCGTCATTTTGCCCGCGAATTACACGATGGCATCAACCAGCTGCTGGTCTCGGCCAAGTTGCGGCTGAATCTGGCCAACAAGCAATGGCCTGAGCGCCAGGCACTCGAGCACCAGACCAAGGCGGTCGAACAACTGGACATCGCCATCCAGGAAGTGCGCCGCATCTCCCACAACCTGCTGCCGGTTTTACTTGATGATCTCGGTCTGGAAGCGGCCTTGCACGGCCTGTTGGATGAACTGGAAGAACAATCGGACATCACCACCCGTCGCCGCATCCGGCTACCACGGGAACGCCTGCCAGACGCCATCGAAATGACCGTTTACCGGCTCGTGCAGGAAGCTCTGACCAATATTCACAAACACGCCCAGGCCACCCAGGTCAGCTTGAGCCTGACCGCCAGCGCCCAACAGCTGGTGCTGACCATGGGCGACAACGGATGTGGCTTTGCCAGTGATGAAGACAGCAGTGGCGTTGGCTTGATGAATATGCGCGAACGGGTCGAGCTATTAGGAGGAAAGTTTAGTGTCCGTAGTCGACGCAGCAAAGGTACACTCATAAAAGCAGCGTTTTTGCTTAATCCGGAGCCAGGCTTGGCAAGGGACCCCGAACTCAGTAAGGAATCGAAATGAACACCACACGCGCCCGCCCGCCCATTCGCCTATTGATCGCGGACGATCACCCCATGGTGCGCGAAGGCCTGAAGGTCAGTCTGGAAAGCGAGCATCTGATTGAAGTCCTTGCCGATGTCAGCAACGGCCAGCAAGCGCTGGAGCAAGCTGCCCTGTTAGGGCCCGACGTGGTTTTGCTGGATATCTCCATGCCCGTTATGGGAGGGCTGGAAGCCTGTGAGTCATTTCGGCAACGCTTTCCGGAAATTCGCTTATTGATTGTCACCATGCACGACAACCGGGAATATATCCTCAAGGCTGTGCAAGCCGGTGCCGCCGGTTACGTCTTGAAAGACGTCCCCACAGAAGAACTGCTACTGGCAGTCCAAACCGTCTTTCAGGGAGGCACCTACTTCAGCTCCAGCGTGGCCAAAACCCTGTTCAGCGAATTTGGTACCGCCCCGGCACGAAACACCAGCAGCCAGGGTCATCAGGCACTCAGCCCACGGGAAACCGACGTGTTATCACTACTGACGGAGGGGATGGGCAACAAGGAAATTGCCGGTCAGCTGAATATTTCCGTGCGCACGGTCGAAGCCCATCGCCTCAAGATCAAGCAAAAGCTGGGCATTAACAATTCTGCCGGACTGATCCGTTACGCTCTCGATAACGGTATTGGCAAACCGGTTTAATTCCTGTTCCAGTCCTCAGTCCTGGGCACCGCCATTCATCCGCTACAAACATCCAGCGGGTGCCAATAACGCCGGCGCCCACCGGCTTTGACCAACGTTATCTATCCATTCCCCATTTGCCGGTGTCATTCGCTGCCAGGCAACCCACAAAACGAACTCGAACCCCGATACCTTGTCTTCCCCCGATACCTTACTATTCTCATAGAGTCTTTAGTGTCTGTTTTTTTATCAAGACTCAAGGTGGCATAAACAGCAGCGCTGCACTCGACACAACCAGACGGTATCGCCAGGTCTTGGCCTCTATGGCAAACAAATTGCCCAACAATCAGGTTCGTGACTTGTCGCACATCCAGCATCTTGGCTGCCGACTATGCTGGCCACCTATATTTGGCCCCATCAGCCAAACGGTCCACAGGAGATATGGCCCATGACTCATACAACGCTTTCAGGGTTGAGGAAAACACTGTTATCGCTCGCCATCGCGTCACTCGGAACACACGCTTACGCCACCCCCAACTACGGCGAAGCCCTGCAAAAATCCATTTATTTCTACGAAGCACAACAAGCAGGTGAGCTGCCCGCCTGGAACCGGGTCGAATGGCGTGGTGACTCAACCCCCAACGACGGTGCCGACAACAGCGTTAACCTGACCGGTGGCTGGTTTGACGCCGGTGATCATGTCAAATTTGGCCTGCCCATGGCCGCCTCGGCCACCATGCTGGCCTGGGGTGTGATTGAAAACCCATCGGCTTATACCCAATCGGGCCAAATGGTCCACATCAAGAACAACCTGCGATTTGTTGCCGATTATTTTGTGAATGCCCATCCGTCCCCTAACGTCCTGTATGGTCAGGTTGGAACCGGTTCCAGCGATCATGCCTGGTGGGGACCGGCAGAAGTCATGCACGCCACCTCTGGTGCTGCCGCGACCCGGCCCTCATATGCCATTACCGAATCCTGCCCCGGTTCCGACCTCGCCGGTGAAACCGCGGCGGCATTGGCTGCAATCGCCATGGTGTTTGCCAGCGATGACCCGGCCTACTCCACCACCCTGCTGACCCATGCCGAACAACTGTATACTTTTGCCCGGCAATTCCAGGGCAAATATTCCGACTGCATTACCGATGCCCAATCCTTCTACAACTCCTGGAGTGGCTATCAGGATGAACTGGTCTGGTCTGCCGCCTGGCTCTACAAGGCGACCGGCGACAGCACCTATCTGAACAACGCCCAAAGCGACTACAACCAACTCGGTACCGAAGGCCAAAGCAGCAATAAAGCCTACAAGTGGACGCAAGCCTGGGATGACAAATCCTACGGCTCCTACGTTTTACTGGCGCAGCTGACTGGCGACAGCCAATACCGGGCCGATGCCGAACGCTGGCTTGATTACTGGAGCACTGGCTACAACGGCGAGCAGGTTCCCTATACCTCCGGTGGCCTGGCGCAACTGGATCAATGGGGCGCGACTCGTTACGCCGCCAACACCGCCTGGGTGGCACTGGTGTATTCCGACTACCTCCGCAGCATTGAGCCATCCAACAGCCGTATCAGCAGCTACTACAACTTCGCCACCAGCCAGCTGGAATACCTGCTCGGTGACAACCCGATGGGCCACCCCTACCAGATTGGCCTGAGCTCCACCGGCCCACTCAACCCGCACCATCGTACGGCTCATGGCAGCTGGGCAGATGACATCAGCAGCCCAAGCCAAAGTCGCCACCTGTTGATCGGCGCGTTGGTGGGTGGCCCTGCCAGCGGTGACGGTTATAGCGATGACCGCAGCGATTACATTTCCAACGAAGTCGCTACCGACTATAACGCCGGTTTTACCTCGGCACTGGCACGGCTTTATCTGGATTTTGGCGGCGACCCTATTCCTGATAGCGAATTTCCTGCCGCAGAAACTCGTGATACCGAGTTTTTTGTTGAAGCCAAGGTCAACGCCAGCGGCCCACGTTTTATTGAGCTGGCAACCACAGTCCACAACCGCTCCGCCTGGCCAGCCCGGATCAGCAATAACCTCACCATGCGTTACTGGGTTGATCTTAATCACGAGATAGCCGCAGGATACAGCGCCAGCGATATCACCGTATCCGCCGCTTACAGTCAGGCCAGCAGCATCAGTCCGCTGACCGCCTGGGGCGACCCGGCAGACAATATTTACTACGTCGACATTTCGTTTGCCGGGATTGATATTTTTCCAGGTGGCCAGTCTGACGAACAGAAAGAAGTACAATTCCGTCTATCACTGCCCACCGATACCGACAACAGCGACTGGGACAACAGCGCTGACCCATCCTGGGACGATTACAGCAGCACGCTGGCCAATGCCCCTCAAATCGCCCTGTATGACGATGGCGAATTGGTCTGGGGGACGGAACCCACACCGGCTTGCGGTGTTGATACCGGCATCAACTGCACCCCGACGGCCGAGGCCACCAGTGCCACCACGCCGTATGAAACGGCCGTTACCATCAGCCTCAGTGGCAGTGACGAAGATGGCACCATCAGTGACTATCAAGTGGATACCGCACCAGCCCACGGCAGCGTCACCATCACTTCCGGCATCGCCAGTTACACCCCCGCCAGCGGCTATTTTGGCAGCGACAGCTTTACCTATGTTGTGATTGATGATCAGGGTGCCAGCTCCGACCCGGCCAGCGTCAGCCTGACAGTGGCAGAACCCATTGTGCCTGCCGTCAGCATCAGCACGCCGAGTAATGGCAGCGACATTGTTCAAGGCAGTGATTTTGTGCTGACCTTCGACATGTCCAATGTCAATTCTGTCGAGATCACACTCAACGGCAACCCGGTGGCCAGTGCCAACAGCAGCGGTTCGGTCACCCTGACCGCGCCATCGAGCACCGGCAGCTTTAGTGTGACCCTGACTGGCCTCGATATCAGCGGCGCGGCGACCGGAGCCAGCACCACACTGACACTCAATGCCGTCGTTGCACCACCCAATAACGTGCCGGTTGCTGCGTTCAGTGTCAGCGATAGTTTTCTGAGCATCAGCCTGGATGCCAGTGCATCGACCGATGACGATGATGACACCCTGACCTACCAATGGGATCTGGGTGATGGCAATACTGCAACCGGACTGACGGCCAGCCATGAGTACAACAGCGCCGGCAGTTACGATATCACCCTGACCGTCAGTGATGGGGAAGACAGTGATACGTCAACACAAACAGTAACGGTCGCCGAAGCCCAACCTGGCAGTGTTGACTGCAGCATTGGTAGCATCGACCAGTGGAATACCGGCGCAGTCCTTAACAATATTGTTGTCACCAACCTGGGCGACAGCGAGGCTGACTGGAGCGTGATCCTACCGGTCAGTGGTGTCACTGGCATCACCAATAGCTGGGGAGCCAGCGTTACCCTCAGTGGTAATAACATCATTGCCAGCGGCAGCAACCTGGCAGCGGCTGCGACCTACAGCTTTGGTTTCCAGCTGGAACATGACGGCAACTTCAGCTCTAACGGTTGCAGCGATGCGGCGGCGGGCACGGATACAGGAACGGACACTGGAACGGACACTGGAACGGACACTGGAACAGACACTGGCACGGATACAGGAACAGACACTGGCACGGATACAGGAACGGATACAGGAACGGACACTGGAACAGATACCGGCACTGGTCTGGCCGCCTGCAGTTTCACCATTGAAAGCGAATGGAACAGCGGTTACACCGGCCGTATCGACCTGACCAATACCAGCGACAGCACCATCAACGGCTGGGAGGTCAGCTGGACGTTCACGGATGGCAGCACCATGACCAACGGCTGGAATGCCAACTACAGCGGCAGTGGCCCAATCACCGCAACGCCTCTTTCCTGGAACAGCAGCATTGCTCCAGGAGCGACGGTTTCCTTTGGATTCCAGGGTGACAAAGCAGGCAGTTCAACCCCCAGTGCCGTCATTACTGGCGCTATCTGCCAATAATCCGGCCCGACCTGCTGAATAAAAAGCCCTCGGAGAGGTAACTCTTCGAGGGCTTTTTTTATTCAGTTTTCCCAGTGTCCAACCTGCATCTGGAATCTGACGCCGGGTTTTTCATCAACCATGCCGAATCAGTCGTAATCCAGCGGATAAATTGATTCGGCGTAAAGCTGCAAATCCTGCATCCACTGCTGCTTGCGGGGATCTTCAATCACCTGTTCCGCAGCCCGTTTTAATTCCTGGGCAAATTGCTCGAAGTTCAGCGCCTGACAGGCTGGGTTGGTATGAAACAGCCGTTCACGACGTACTGTTTCCCAGCGTTGCCGATCATCCCCCTCCAGCGTATCCGGAAAGTTTCTGGCGCGATAACGGAATAACATCTCATCACCGCGGCGATCTTTGAAGCGCTTCTGGAAGCCGGATAAATCCCACGGCGAGGCGTCATGCAGCTGGTTCATCAGATTACGATCCGCTGGCGAGAAAAAGCCATCGTACAGCTGTGCATCCACATCGCTGGCGGCCGCAAACGAACGACTGTCAAACACCTGCTGCAGCTTGCTGGTAAGGTCGACACCCTGCTTGATCATACCCAGATGCTTACGCAAGGTATCACCACTCAGGTTCCAGCGTTCAGCCTGATCAGGCGTAAGGGTTTTGGCCGGAGCAACCACCGGAGACTTGTTCAGATGTATCTCTTTTAATGGCAACCGTTCGACCCCCTCTGGCAAATCTGCCGCTTTACTGAACACTCGCTGCTGTATCTCTTCAGCGGTCAGTTCAAACAAAGGAGTTGGGTCTTGATGCAGATCAAAAACAACCACACTGTTTTTGTTTTTAGGATGCATACACAAGGGCACTACAACCGCCATACAGCCCTGTTCAACCGGAAACATGCCCGAAATATGTACCAGAGGCTTGTGTTGCACCACATCAATCAGATCTGCAACCGCTTGTTTACGACGCAAGCCAAAAAGATAACGGTATAATTTTGGTTGTTTATCTCGAATCAATCGTGCCAGTGCAATGGTTGCCCGCACATCCGATACCGCATCGTGGGCCTTGCCGTGATCGAGGCCATTGGCGGCTGTCAGGTGCTCCAGTTTGAAACTGATCCGGCCATCTTCGTGTTGTGGCCATTCGATTCCTTCCGGCCGCAAGGCATAGGCACAGCGAACAACATCCAGCAAATCCCAACGGGAATTCCCCCCTTGCCACTCACGGGCGTAGGGATCAAAAAAGTTGCGATATAACGTGTAACGAGTGAACTCGTCATCAAATCGAATGCTGTTATAACCCGCACTGCAAGTACCCGGTACCGAAAAAACCCTGTTGATCTGATCAATAAACTCAACTTCTGGCAGACCTTTCTGCTGGCAGTCCTGGGGGGTAATACCAGTGATCAGCACCGCTTGCGGGTGCGGTAAATAGTCATCACTCTGTTTGCAAAAAATCTCGACCGGAGGCTCAATCTCGTTCAGGTCTTCGTCGGTACGAATCGCAGCAAACTGCGCCGGACGATCCCACGCCGGACTGGCACCAAAGGTTTCGTAGTCATACCAGACAATGCTACTCACATGATTCTCCTGCTCTTGCCACCCCAGATCCGGGTCATACTGGCTGGCCAAATAAACGCCGATGATAACATGCTTACCCTGACGCAATGCACCCGGCTCTGGTTGCGATAGCGGCACCACTTCTCCCGGCTTCTGTGTAACAATCACGTCCACACCACGAGTCACAATACAGTGCAGGACAATCCTCCGGTGCGATTAAGTCGTGCCAGACTTCCTTAAAATGCCGCGCACTGTACAATGGCCACGCTTTTTTCCTTTGTGACAGGTTGGACGGATCAGCTCGATGTCTTTATTCAAGAAGTTTCTGAAACCAAAATGGCAACATTCCAACCCGGATGTTCGACGCCAGGCGTTGGCCGAAATGGCTGCCGAGCAACTCATCAGCTTTATCGACACAGAGCCTGACGAGGCATTGCGCAAGGCCGCGGTGGTACGCATTCGTGACGAGGCCCTGCTGGAAAGCCTGCTGGGGCACAACCTGCCGGATGTTCGGGATACCACCCGGGAACACTGGCTGAACCTGCTGCTGCCATCATCGGCAGACCTCAACAGCATCACCCACAGCGCCACACTGGTACGTATTGCCGGGCTGACCAAAGACCAGCAATTACGTCTCGATGCCATTGCCCGGATCTCTGACCAGAACGAACGCCTGGTAATTGCTCGCGAACACCCGGTCGCCAAAGTACGTCTGGCCGCTGCCGAAGGCATCGATCAACACGCCCTGTTACAGCAACTGCTGGAATTTGCCCAAGCGAAAGATAAAGCCGTCTATCGCCTGTGCAAGGAACGCCTGGCCGCTGCCAAAGCCAACCAGGAAGCCATTGCCGCCCGCAAGCAGCAAATCACTTATTTGCTGGAACAGGCCGCTTACCTGAACCGGGTAGGTTATGGCCCCGACTTTAACGGTCGCTTGCAAGTCATACAGCGCCAGCAGCAAGAACTTAACGACAGCCTGACCGATGAGCAGCGACACACGCTCGAATCCGCATTGCTTGACGCGAGCCGGATTCTGGAACAACACGCCGCAGAGGAACAGCGTCAGGCCGAAGAGCAGCAGCGTCAGGCCGAAGCCCAGGCAGCCCAGCAACAACTGGTCTCAGAGCTGAACGACGCCCTGGCAGCCGCTCCTTCAAGTACCGATCCGGAAGCGCTGAAACAGCAACTGCAAGCCATTGATGAACGCTGGCGCGCCACACAGACCGATCACAAGGCCGACGCCGACGCCTTGCGTTCATTCGAGAACACCATGCAACAGGCGTTAGCCCTGCAAGCCACTCTGGAGCAGGTCAGCGCCAAACAGCAAGAGTTGTCCCAGTGGCTGGAAAAAGACTTGCCTGCCGACATGCGCGGCCTGCAACAGGTGATCCAGAGCGGTAAAAAATGGCAAGCCCAATTGAAGTGGCCATCACAGCTGGAAGCACCCGAATGGCTGGCGGCTCTCTCAGGCAAACGCCAGATCGCTGAAATCCGTCTGACGGAACTGGAAAACCAGCAAACCGCGCGTATGGATACCCTGCAGCGCCAGCTCGACAAACTGGAACAACACATCGACAACGGCCACCTGAAAGACGCTGGCAAGCTCTACGGCCAGGTGCATCAGAGCCTGCGCCAGGTAGATGGCAAAGCCGCCTATAACTTTCAGAACCGCATCAAGAGCCTGGCTGCCAGACTCAACGAAATGCGCGACTGGCAAGGGTTTGTCACAACCCCCAAAAAAGAAGCCCTGTGTGAGTCGATGGAAGCCCTGATCGATGCCGATATCAGCCCTGATGTCCTCGCCGACAAGATCCAGGTGCTGCAGGACGAGTGGAAAACACTCAACTCTTCCCAGCCCGACAAGGCCTTGTGGGATCGTTTTCAGGCAGCTGGCGACAAAGCCTTTGAACCTTGCCGCGCCTGGTTTGCCGACGTCGCTCGTCAACGGGAAGTCAACGTTGAACGACGCAACCAGCTAATCGAGGAACTGCGCCATTACGAAGCCAATCTCGACTGGGACCAAGCCGACTGGAAAGTCGTGCAAAAAACCCTCGAGACCGCTCGGGAAGTGTTCCGCGGCTACTCGCCGGTGGATCGAGCTGCACACAAGCACACCCAGGAACATTTCCGCGCCGCTTGCGACGCCATTTACAGCCACCTCAAGGCAGAATACGACCGCAACCTGGCAGCCAAGGCCGCCCTGGTTGAAGCCGCTGCCGACCTGGCCGAAGAAGAAGATCTGACCGACGTGGTAGAGCGCGTCAAGGAACTGCAACAGCGGTGGAAAGAAATTGGCATCACACCACGCGCACCAGACCAGAAGTACTGGCGTCAATTCCGCAGCCAGTGTGATGCCGTATTTGCCCGTCTGGACGAGCAACGTAACGAACGCAAGGCGGAGCTGAACAACAGGGTCATTGAAGCAGAAGAGCTGGTCAATCAGGCTGCCGCCTTGCCAGCCAGCACCCTGTCGGCTGCTGACGTGCTTGAGCAATTCCAGCAGTACGAGCAACAGTTTGCGGCGATCGAACTGCCACGCTCTGCCCACCAGCGCCTGCGCAAACAGCTGGCTGACATCGCGGCGCAACTGGACGACCGTCAGGTGGCGCAATCACAGGCCGAAGAACGTCAACGCTGGCAAGGTTTGCTGGATCGCTTGCAAGCACTGGCAGATCACAATGAAAGCCTCTGGCACGATGCCGATCAACTGCCGGATGGCTACCCGCTCGCCGCGTTTGAGCAACGTTGGCAGCAGGATCAGGATACCCCGGTTGCGATCGATACCGACGCCGCCCGAGACCTGTGTATTCGTATGGAAGTTATCAGCGGACTGGAGTCTCCGGCAGCGGATCAAGGCCGCCGGATGCAACTGCAGGTACAGCGACTGGCGCAAGCCATGGGCCAAAGTATCGGCCACAGTGACGAACGCCTCGCCCTGGTGCTGGAATGGCTTGCAACACCCGCTGGCACGGCTCAGCAACAGCGCTTTATCCAGGCACTGAAAGCCAGTATCGGCTAGTTGGCTGGCTCCCGGCAACCTTCACCGTACTTCAGAGTCAGTGGCTTGAGCGCCACTCGCGCTGGTGTACGATGAGGCGTTGGCCTTGATAGTTATCCCCTCTCCCTCGGCTGCCCTGCCACGATTGCCACCAACCGCTTTGTCCCCTTACTTTGTTCAGCGCCATCCGCTACTGTTCAGGCTGTTCTGCTGGAAACATAATCACAGCACCACTCCAATACACCACCCGGAGAGTACTGCATGGCCGCTTCCCCAATACGCCGCAGCACAACGACTCTAATCCCTGGCCAATCCGGCATTTTTCCCGGTCTGCTGACAGCAACCCTGCGACTGCTACTGATCAGCGGTTGCGCCAACGCAGCACTCGCTGCAGACCCACTCCCGGCCCCACAATCCTTCACCCCCTCGCCATTGGCGGTTATCCATTCCCAGCAAGGAAGTTTTATCCCCGAGGTAATAATCTCAGGCCTGAACCACCCTTGGGCAATGGATTTTATCGATGCCAATACGCTCCTGATCAGTGAACGTTCGGGCCAGCTACGTATCGCCCGCCATACGATTCAGGATGGCCAGCCACAGTATTTGCTCAGCCCGGCCATTGCCGGTGTCCCGGAAGTATCGACCGGGGGACAGGGCGGATTACTCGATGTTGCCTGGCACGATGGCCAGGTCTATTTCAGCTACGCCGAGCCGGGCAACCTGATGACCAACTCGACCGCGGTGATGCGCGCCACCCTGGTTGATGATGGCCATCATCGTTATCACCTGGCGCAGCAGACAGTGCTGTTCCGGCAAGCACCCAAGTATGTATCCCGCTCCCACTTCGGTTCACGGCTGACCTTCGATCCACAGGGTTATTTGTATATTACATTGGGGGAACGCTATTTCCCCCGGGATGAAGCGCAGAACCTGGACAACCACCTCGGTAAAATCATTCGCCTGAATGCCGACGGTACAACACCAGCAGACAACCCTTTTGTTGATCAAGCCGGTGTCAGGGCCGAGATATGGAGTTATGGCCATCGTAATCCGCAAGGTGCGGCGATTAACCCCAACAGCGGCGAATTATGGATACATGAACACGGCCCCAAAGGCGGCGACGAACTCAACCTGATCATGCCAGGCCGTAATTATGGCTGGCCTGTTATTACTTACGGCAAGGAATACGTTGGCGGCAGTATTGGTGAAGGTACCCATAAGGAAGGGATGGAACAGCCGCTGTACTACTGGGTGCCTTCAATCGCACCTTCCGGCATGGCATTTTATAGCGGTGAGGTTTTTCCTGACTGGCAGGGAGATGTCTTTATTGGCTCGCTGAAATTTCGTCAACTGGTCCGGCTGGAGCTGGACGGCAAACAGGTAATCGCAGAAGAGCGTCTGGATATTCCTGGCCTTGACCAACGTATTCGCGACGTCACACAAGGGCCGGATGGTTGGTTGTATCTGATCACTGACGACGATAACGGCAAACTGATCCGCTTGCGGCCGATATCAGAATCATAACCCCCTGAAAACAGCAAAGCGGCAAGGCATCCTGATGCACTTGCCGCTTTATTCGTCCGTCATTGAGTCATAGACGGACTATGTCGTCATGCCATTAGTGCTGGAAGTCTGACATCAAGGCCGGGATACCAGGCAGCATACCTACCATTGCCATCACACTGGTCAGCAGTACAAACATGATCAACGGGATGATCCAGCGGCTCATATGGCTTAATTCCGAGCTACGTTCCTTACAACCGATCAAGCCCAGGTTATCGAGCAGCATGGTCAAAGACCAGCCAAAGGCAGGGTTCACCAGTGATGAAGCAAAAACCACGATCGCAGCGGACTGGGTGGTTTTACCTTCACGGGTCATTTCCATACCGGCTTCCAGCAGTGGAATAAAGACACCCACAATCAAGGCCACACACAGCACCGGCTGCCAGATCGCCAGGTCCATCGGATAACCCCAGATTCCAGCAATGATACAGAACAGGGCCGTTAAAATGGCGCCAGCAGGAATCGGACGCTTGGCAATCGCCGCAGGCACAATATAAGTACCCCACGAAGAAGCAAAGTTGGCACCACCCAGCAGAGAGCCGAAGGTTTGTCGGGCAGATGCGCTCATCATGGTGTCATCAATGTTCATCTGCACTTTTTCAGTACGTTGCGGGTAGCTGATTTTCTGGAAGACCTGATGCCCCAGGAAGTCAGGAGACCACATGGCAACCGCCAGAATGGCAAACGGCAAGACCACAATAAAGCTTTCCACGGTTGGCAAACCCAGCATCCAGCCAGTACTTTCACCCCACCAGTACATCGGGTCCATATGTGGCAGACCAGGCGCGGTATGGAATTCAAACGGTGCGCCCAGAGCAAATGCTGCACCACCACCCAGGAAGCAGCTCAGCGGTACCGCCAACCAGCGTTTCTGGAAGTGTTCCAACAAGGCATACAGCAAAATAGTCGCCAGAATCACAATAAAGGCGATATGCGTCATATCAATGGCTTCCGCCCAGGCAAACAGTTTTTTCACCTGCGAGATAGTGCCGATAAAACCCAGATACAACAGCAGGCCACCACACACGCCCTTACTGGTCAGCCGTGCCATCAGGCTCCCCCCTTTACTGATGGCGAGGATCAGACCAAAGGCACCAATCAATAGCCCGAAAGCCATCGGGTGCCCCCCTGCTGCCACAACAATAGGGATTAACGGAATCAAGGGGCCATGGGTACCGGCCAGGTTGGCGGTCGGTAAAATAAAGCCGGAGAACAATAAAATAAAAACAGAAACAATAAGAAGCTCGTAACGAACATTCTCTAGAATAAACGATTCACCCAACCCTAACGGGCCAGCAAACGTGGCGGCAATCGCGGCAACCATAACCACTTTACCAATGGTCGCGGCCATGGCCGGAATCGTATCTTCAAATTCGAAACGATAATCCCGGAAAGGCAAGTTTGGACGCCAGCGTTTGGGCTGCATGATTTGCAACTCATGCTCAAGGTACTCTTCTCGGCTATTAAACTCAGAGCTGGGTTTGTGCAGCCCTTGATAGCTACCAGAAACGGCTTGAGTATCTGTTTTCTGCCCTGCACCTGGTGGACTATTATCTTTATCTTTCGGTGTCGCGGTCATGATTTCTCCAGCAACATAGTTGCTACGCAAAATAAAATACGGTTGGTTAAAGCAAGTGGATGGTGCCGCGTAGAATAGACCAGGAATCTGGAAATTGCGATTAGGCAAATGTAGTGCTTTTATAATTATGGACTTCGCTGTAGACAGGGCTATTGACGCCAATATTCAGCTGCTCCCAGCCCCAAAATGACGCTGTTTCAGCGCTCACAGACCGCCGAACTCCTCCGCCACAAAGACATATCCCTTGAGACAAAAACCTTGAAACCACCCAAAAGAGCCAGTTTTGGCTCAAAATGAAGCCTTTAGCACGCATCAAGACGCCAGAATATTGATTCAAGTCAACTTATTACGCTCTACTGCCTGGATTGCCATATTAGCCCCAATCATCAACCTGCCTGACCGCTGGCGGGGTATAAAAACACCCCTCAAAACAGGGATAGTTCCATATGAGCCAACACTTATAGTCTCCAGACTCATCAATCAAGCCTCAAATCAGGGGCCTCAGAGCCGTTGCAAGCGTGTTGTTGGCTACGCTTTTTGTCACACCTGTCAGTTAGTATTAGCTGGATAAGCAAGAGGGAAAATGATTATCAGCGCCAATTGCGTGGCTAATTGGCGCTATCGTCACAAGAGAGGCGTATGCAGGTATTTTGAGGTTGGCGGCACCGACGCCAGCGGCTTGATTAATTCGCGTGGATTCCGGGGCCAGCCCGGAACGGCGCACCGGCACAGGCACCGGCAATGTACGTCCAGTACGTCCAATCGCTTAATATAACCAGAAGCTGATCAGGCGGTATCAGAGACCTTGCGAATAATAAAACGGTACACCCCGTCAAGGTCTTCTTGCAGCAACATCTCCTGCTCCAGAAACCCGCAAAAACGGGTGAAATCCCGCTGCGTCGAGGGGTCGGTTGCCAATACTTCGATACAGTCCCCCAGGGCAGCATCGTTCATCAGGTTATGCAACATCATCACCGGCTCCGGGCAAAACAGGCCGCGGGTGTCCAGTTGATGCTGAATCGGTAAATGGGGGGTAGTGTCTGACGAACTCAAAGGTCTCTCCTGGCAATCAAATCAGTAAATCATGTGATGGGGTCAGCGCTTTTTCTTGGCGCGCTTTTTACGTAAATAGTCCTTGACCGGTGTTTTACGAGTCGGTAACGCCTGTTCAAAGCGCTCCCGAATCGCTTCAACCCTGGCTTCCTTGTCGCGGTGATCACGTTGATGGCGGTGCTTTTCACTGGCAGCAGCAAAATCAACCACAGTCTCACTTGCCATAACGGCTTACCTCCTGACCGGTATATACTTGAATGCTAGCTATAGACTCGTAATTATACCAATGAATCCTTGCCGTCCTGCCTTTCCTGTTGATACCCAGCTCGCCAATATCTCTGCACAACTGGCCGACCACCCCGCCCTGCTGCTGACTGCCGAACCCGGTGCGGGTAAAACCACTCGTGTGCCGCTGGCGCTGATGGATGCGCCCTGGCTGGCCGGGCAACAGATCATCATGCTCGAACCGCGGCGACTGGCAGCCCGTAACGCCGCCGTCTTTATGGCCCGTCAACTGGGCGAGGCTGTCGGTGAGCGGGTCGGTTACCGGGTACGGCTCGACAACAAGGAATCTGCTCGTACCCGTATTGTGATTGTAACAGAGGGCATTCTCACCCGAATGCTGCAGGATGACCCCGAGCTGACCGGCGTTGGTCTGGTTATTTTTGATGAATTCCACGAACGTCACCTGAACTGTGACCTGGCATTGGCACTGGCGCATCAATGCCAGCAGCTGTTACGCCCGGATCTCAAGTTGCTGGTAATGTCAGCCACGCTGGATACCGATGCCTTGTCCCGACAACTGCAGGCTCCCCTGCTTCATTGCCCGGGCCAGGGGTTTCCTGTCACGCTGGCCTACCGGCCAGCTGCGTCAGCCAACGAATACCTCAGTCATCACGCCAGCCGGGTTATTCATGAAGCCTTACAACACAGCCATGGCCATCTATTGGTGTTTTTGCCCGGTGTGGCGGATATCCGGCGGCTGCATGATGAGCTGAAGCGACATGACCTGCCAGATAACCACCTTCATATCCTGCCACTTCATGGCCAGCTCAGCGAACAGGAACAAAAGCGGGCTCTGGCGGATGTGCCAGAGGGTCAACGTAAAATATTATTGGCGACCAATATCGCCGAAAGCTCTCTGACCCTGAATGGCGTCACCGGCGTGATCGACAGCGGTCTTGAACGGCGCATGGTATTCAGTCCGGCCAATGGTCTCAGTGAGCTCACCACACGCGATATCAGCCAGGCTTCAGCCACCCAACGAATGGGCCGTGCCGGGCGACAGCAAGCCGGTTACTGCTACCGGCTGTGGCCAGAAAGTACCCACTCACGGCGGCCACGCCATATTGAAGCCGAGCTATTAACCGCCGATCTGGCACCACTGCTGCTGGAGCTGTTGTTATGGGGAGCCGACGCTGATGACTTGCTCTGGCTTGACCCTCCGCCACTTGCCGCGCTGAATCAGGCTCGGGCGCTGTTGTGTCGCCTGGGGTACCTGGCCAGTATCGATAGCCAGAGACTGACGGAACACGGCCACCAGTGTGCCCGTCTCGGTATCGAACCGCGCTGGGCATCGGCACTGATAACGGCCCACCAACAAGGACAAGCTCGCGACTCGGCCGAGTTAATCGCCCTGCTGCAAGAATGGCCGCACAAACAACGCCGCAGTGATGATGTTGAACGGCTATGGCATGCCAGCCGCTCAACTTCCTTGTGGCAGCAACGCGTGGCCCCGCTGGCCCAGCGCTGGCTCCGGGGCTTGTCTGGCCAGACTACCTCCACCGCAACTACTGCCGCCACGGCAAGCGCCAGTCATCAGGCCAGTCTGGCACGCTGGGCATTACTGGCATTCCCGGAACGCCTCGCCCGCTGTCGTAATCAATCGACCGGCCACTCCAGCAAAGCCAACAACAAGGCATTACGCTATCTGATGGCCAACGGCACGGGTGCCGAACTATCGCCAGACTCGGATCTGGCCGGTTGCCCCTGGCTGGTGATTCTTGATCTGTCCGGTGCCAGCAGCCACCGGATACGCCTCGCCATTGCCATTGATGAGGCCGAATTGGCAGACCTGCTGAGCGACCACCCTCACTGGCTGTCGCACCACACCGTGGTGCAATGGCAATCCCAGGGCCGTTTGCTGGCAGAAGAGCAACACAAGATCGGTGAACTGATCTGGCGGCGGCGCACCCTAGAGACACTGGGCCCTGAGCAATGGCGTCAGGCCTGGCGGGATTATTTTTGTCCATCGGTCAATTCCGACAGCCGGGTACAGCAACGGTTGGCCAATCTCAACTGGACAGACGACGCGGTGCAATTACGTCAGCGCTTGCAGTTGTTACACCAGTACCATGGCGGCCATTCCTCCAGCCACTCCCAGAAACAGGGTTCCGCTGCGGGAGATTGGCCGGATGTGTCCGACCAGGGTTTACTAGCGCGCCTGGATGACTGGTTGTTACCGTTTCTGGATAACTGCCGCCATGAACGGCAGCTACAGCAGCTGAATTTGGTGACCTTGCTGACCAGCCTGCTCGACTGGCCGCAACAGCAGCAGCTGGAACAGCTGGCTCCGACACACTGGCGGGTGGCCAGCGGCTCCCGTATTCGTATTGATTACACCGAGACACCGCCGGTATTGGCAGTCAAGTTACAGGAAATGTTTGGTTATCCGCAGCAACCCGCGGTGTTAAACGGCCAAATGGCGTTAAAGATCCATTTGTTGTCGCCGGGCCGGAAACCATTACAAGTGACCCAGGACTTACCTCACTTCTGGCGTCATGGCTATGCCGAGGTACGTAAGGAAATGCGTGGCCGCTACCCCAAGCACCCCTGGCCGGAAGATCCACTCAGCGCCGAGGCAACAGCCCTGACCAAAGCAGCCCTGGCCCGGCGCCAGAGCCAATCTTCCTGAACCCTGTCCGTCAATGTGTTGCCAGTAACGACTCTACCTTGCTGATCATGCCAGCCGCCGCTGGCGCGCCCAGCACCGCGGCCCGGTTGGCATCGGCCATGGCTGACTGGTATTCCTGCTTGCCAACATAAGCGTTGGCCCGGGCCAGCAGGGCATCCTGCGTCTCCCCGAACCGGTCGATATAATCATCCCAGAGTTCGATCATATCTTGCCAGCGCTGGCGGCGGGCCAGTAAGTTATCCATCAGCACAAACCATTCGGGGCGGGCACTGTCTGCTGCCAGAGCCACACTGGCGTCACTTTCCGAGTTGGCCATCTTGCCCATCTCCATCCAGGTGACGGCTCGTTGATAGCTGGCCACCGCATCGGCCGGATCAAGCATCAATGCCTTGCCAAGAAAGTCCAGCGACTCCTCCAACTGTCCCCGTGTGCGGGCACGAATCCCCAACCCGGTCAGGCTGGTCAGCAACTGCGTGCGGTACCTGTGTATCCCCGGCGATTCCGGATCAATTTCGGTGGCATAAGCCAGCTCCGCGGCAGCATTGCGGTATTGCCGCAAACTGCCATAAATTTGTGCTCGCCCCAAATAACTGTCGGCATCCGCAGACTCCAGGCGTAATGCCTGGGCAAAGTCGTCCAGAGCAGCAGAATAACGTTTCATGGCCATACGGGCTTCCGCCCGATGGCGATAAAAACTGGCGACGTGTCCGTATTTCAGGGCACGAGTAAAACCGGCTTCGGCAGCAGCATACTGCTGACGTCCAAGCTGGGCTTCCGCCAGCAGTGCCTCCACATAACCGGGTAATACCGACAGTGCCGGGTTACTGCTCTGATGCACGATCACACGGTTGGCATAGGCCCGCATTCTGGCTTTGGAACCACCCCAACGCGGAGTCATGAACCCCAATTCGGTACTGGCAACCAACAGGGATGCCGGTATTTCCTCTGCTGCCCGCTGCAAGTAAAGCTGATGCTGCTCGTCATCTCCCAGCGCTACCGCTGCACCAATCAACAGGCTATAGGCCAGACCCGAACGCGGGTTCACCCGCAAGGCAGCATCGATATCTGTCAACGACGCATAAAAATACTTCCGGATAGCCTCGGCCTGTTCATCGGAGCGATGTGTCCGGTTTTGCTCGTAGCTGTCCCAGCCCAATCCGGTCAGGTAAGTAGCACGGGCGAGATAAGGAAATTCCAGATTCGGGTAGGTACGTACCCAGTCGTTAAAATAGTGTTCCAGCCCCGGCTTGCCCATATCAAACACCTGGTAGATTGCCCGGACTTGGGATTCCGTGCTGATATCCTCCGCCAGAATCTGATGGTATTTTTCCAGCCGGGTATTCAGAATCCCGAACTGACGCGCCCGCAGCAGCTTGCGTAAATGCTGGTAGTCACGACTGGAAATACCTTCAAGTGCTGAGACCCCTATGGACGTAGCCTGGGAAGATGGCCGGGAAAGCGATTGCTCAGCCGGGTTATGGGTATTACGCCCGGACGGTGCACGATCGGAGAAGTGGCGACGGCCATCGCTGTCGACCCATTGATAGACTTCGGCCACAGCCTGTAACCCTATCAGGCACGACAACAACAGCGCAATCCAGACAAGGTTCATGATGGCTCCCGTATTATTCAGGCTACCGATAGTAATAGAATTTCTGTCAGAAAGGTGTTGGCTTTTTCACATTGGGAAGGATAAGACAGCATTGTCGTATCCGTGCGGGCAGTACGCACCGTGACGATGAACCCCAAGGCAGCGGGCATTGTTATCACCAGTGATAAAAATGCCCGCCCGCCGGGTTAGCCAGCAATACAACTGCCCTCTGGCCACAAACGCACTACAGACGCACTACAGACGTTGCAACAACTCGGATTTTTTATTGGAAAATTCCTGTTCCGACAGAATTCCCATATCTCTCAGGCTGGCCAGTTTTTCCAGTGCCGCAAACACATCATCCCGGTTACCAGTGTTGGTATTCTGGTTATTGTGCTGTGCTGGCGGTTGAGTATTTTGTACTGGCTGGGGTGCTGGCTGTGCCGGCTCTGGCGCTTGACTGATAAACGGGTTATGACCCGACACAATCGGCAAGCTGGTCAGATACACGGTACCGAACTGGCTGCTGAAGGTCAGTGAATTACCACCACCCTGCTGCTGGCTGACACCACCGATCTGGTGCTGCTGGGTATCGTAAACACTCACCTGACCATTGGAGTCGAGTGCCAGACGCTGACAATGGGGGAAAATCGCATAACGGATATTGTTTTGTGAACCGGATGACGACGGGTTACCCAGTTCAGACGGCCACCAGTTTCCAGACTGGAAACCACCTTGGCCCGCTGCCGGCTGTTCAAAGATCATCTGGCCATTACCCAGAATCGAGGCAATTTCACTACACAGATTATTGACGGTGTTTTTCAGGCCATTGTTGAACATATCGCCCACCATGGTCATGCCACCACTCATCCACTGGCCGCCACCGCCCAATTCCGGACAGTTGAATTGAGCCATGGTGCCGTTACCATTGATAACAGCCTGAATCATGCAAATAACCGCGTCACTGGACAGTCCATAGCGGCTGGACAGGTCGTTTACAACACCCTGACCATAGCCTGTTAATTTACTCATAATATCCTCCTGCTGCATGACGTACATTGGTCGCCACAATACAGCATCTATGGCGAGAATGTCCGATATTTACAGAGATTCTGAACATTTTTTAACCAGAACTCAAACATATCAAACAAATGCCCCAGCGGAGTTTCTTGACAGGAAAATTCCGCTGAAGCAGGAGTGGCCAGCAACGATTACATCCGCATCACATCCGCTAGGACGCAACCGCCGCTTTGGCGCTGCTGACCCGGTCGAGCAAATAGAACAGCGAGTGATAAGGAATCTCGCCATGCCGGGCCAGACCAATTTCACAGGTACGACTGGTAGACACCCCTTCTTTGCAGTCTTTCACCTGCCTCTTGAGCGGAGCCAGTGCCGAGGCATTCAGTTCCGGCACCATAAAGCCCTTGTCGCCGGCAAAACCACAACAGGTAATATCTTCCGGTACCACGACTTGGGTTGAGCAATGTCTGGCCAGAGCGATCAGCTCGTTACCCAGGCCTTGCTTGGTGGTTGAACAGGTCACGTGTACTGCCACAGCGTCGTCTACCGGTTCAATGTCCAGCTGCGGCACCAGGTACTGATTGGCAAAGTTTACCGGGTCCAGTAACTGGATACGTTCATCAAGCTGCTGACTCATACGGAAAACACAAGGGCTGGTATCGATCAGTACCGGTATACGGCCGTTGTCGCTGATGGTCAATAAGGCCTGATTCAGCTGATCACGCATGGCATCGGCCTGCTCGAACATGCCTTTGCTTTCCAGCGGCATGCCACAACAGAATGATTGCTGGTCTGGCAACTGGGTCAGGGTCACGCCAGCCTTTGCTGCCAGCGCCAACGTGACTTGCTGCAAGCTGCGCTGGTCCTGATCCTGTTTCGCCGGGCCCATATTCCGGCTGGCGCAACTGGGGAAATACACCAGGTCGGCATCTGCCACTGCCGGTGCAATGGGTTTGGCACTGTGGCTGGCTTGTGGCATGGCATCGTGCCATAGCGGCAAGGCTTTCATGCTCACAGCAGAGGCCACCTTGCTGACGCTCGCCAGTGCCTTGTCGCCGATCACACCACGGGTAATATCCACCAGTTTGAGGCCAGTACGGGTGGTATTGGCGATGGTGTCAAAATGCCCGGCCACCCAGTTGGCCCGACCTTGATAACGCTGATTCCGTTCACTGCGCAAATAGCGACTCAGGTCACCGGTATTGATATCTACCGGGCAGGCCAGACTGCACAGGCCATCGGCGGCACAGGTATCTATACCTTGATACTGGTACTCTGCCTGTACTTCGCGGAAACGGGGATCGCTGCTGATATCATGCCCGGCACGATCCAGACGGCTCAGCTCGCGCATCACCACAATACGCTGCCGTGGGGTCAGGGTCAGGTTTTTGGATGGGCACACCGGCTCACAGAAACCACATTCGATGCATTTGTCGATCAGGTCATGGGCTTCCGGGATCGGTTTCAGGTCTTCAATATGGGCACGCAGGTTGCGGGTCAGGATTACCCCTGGATTCAAGCGCATGTCCGGGTCCAGGGCGTGTTTGATTTGCCACATCAGGTCATACGCTTGTGCCCCCCACTCCAGCTCCACAAACGGGGCCATATTCCGCCCGGTGCCGTGCTCGGCTTTGAGCGAGCCATCGTAACGCCCGACCACCAGCACGCACACTTCATCCATAAAGTCCGCATAACGCTGGATTTCTGCCGGATCGGTAAAGTTCTGGGTAAAAACAAAGTGCAGGTTACCCGCCAGGGCGTGACCAAAAATAATGGCTTCATCGTAGTGGTATTTCTTGAACAGGCTCTGCAGTTCCAGTACCGCCGGAGCCAGGGATTCAACCGGAAAGGCGACATCCTCAATAATCACTGTGGTGCCTTTTTCACGCATGGCACCCACCGCCGGGAACATGCCTTTACGGATATTCCAGTACAGCTGACACGTGGCCGGGTCGGTGGTAAAGGCTTTACCGTGCAGGGTATCGAAGTCGGACAACGCGGCCAGCACATCGGCCAGCTTATGCTCCAGTTCATGTTCGGTGGTGGCACGTACTTCGACCAGCAGTGCGGCAACGTCATCACTCAGGGAAGCCATATAATCCGGCATGCCGGGTTTGTCCTGTACGGAGCGTAACCCGGCCCGGTCAATCAATTCGACGGCAGCCACTGGGCTGGTAGCCAACGCCGTCACCGCATGGCTGGTTTTTTCGATGTCGGCAAACATCAGTAAGGCGGAGGCTTTGTGCGCGTGTTCTTCCACGGTGCGATAAACCACTTCCGAAACAAAACCAAGCGTCCCTTCCGACCCCACCATCAGATGCATCAGGATATCGATGGGATCGTGGTAATCAACCAGGGCATTCAGGCTGTAGCCGGTGGTGTTCTTGATCGAAAATTTCTTTTGAATACGGGCTTTTAACTCAGCGTTACTGCTCACCTGTTGATGCAGCGATACCAGTGCTTCGATCAGCTCGGGCTTGTTGGCCATAAAAGCCGTGCGAGACTCCGGGTCCGCGGTATCCAGCACCGTGCCATCAGCCAGGACCAGGCGCATGGATTCAATGGTTTGATAGGTATTCTGCGCCGTGCCACAACACATACCGGATGCGTTGTTGGCCACAATACCGCCGATTTTACAGGCATTGATGGAGGCAGGATCAGGGCCAATCTTACGCTGGAACGGGGCCAACTTACGGTTGGCATGGGCACCGATCACTCCGGGCTGTACCCGCAACTTGCCCCCTTCTTCCAGTACTTCCATGCCGTTCCAGGTGGGGGCCAGGCGTACCAGAATACCGTCAGTAACGGCCTGACCAGACAAACTGGTACCCGCTGCCCGGAAGGTCACATGCACCTTGTGTTTCCCGGCCAGCAACAACAGGTCGATGACTTCCTGCTCGGTTTCGACCATTACCACGGCCTGCGGTATCAGGCGATAAAAACTGGCGTCAGTACCCAGTGCCAACGTACGTAACGGATCGGTGACGATCCGTTCAGCATTGATAATGTGAGCCAGATCGCTCAGAAACAGACTGTATTCGGGTTTCATAAAGTGTCCTTCGAGCTGGCGCACGGGCACCAGCCACATCAAATTCAAGAGGAAAAACCGCTCAGGCGCCGGTACTGTCATCCAGCAGCAAGACCACCAGTTGTTTTGGGCCATGAGCGCCATAGGCCAGTGTTTGCTGGATATCCGCCGTTTTGCTTGGCCCTGATATCAGCAACCAATTGGTCGGCAGTTTCCCTTGCCAGCGTGGCTGTTCGATCAATGCAGAAAAATTGGCCACCAGAGTACTCTGCCGTACCAGTACAAGACTTAATGGTGGCACCAGCGAGACGGTCCGTGGTTCTTCCGGGCCAGTCGCCAGCACCAGTGAACCGGTTTCTGCCAGGGCGGCGCTGGCGCGACTGAATCCGGCATCCAGCTGTTCAAACAGCTGCTGGCGCATGCCGCTGTCGGCAGGAGCAGCAACCGCGTCGTCAAACAATTGCACCGACAGCGTTGCAACACGGCTTGTCAACTCGTCTGCCAGTTCACGATTGGCCGGGCTGTTGCCCAGACACAAGGATGTCACCTGCTGCTGTTGCAGTACCTCGGCCAGCTGTTGCTGCCAGTCGTCTTCGCTACAGGGCACCACATCGGCGTGATTACTTTCCAGCAGTTCAATAAAACGGCTGCGCCATACTGCTTTGTCCAGCCGTGGCATGGGTGGTAAATCGGTGCGACTGGCAGCGCTTGCCTGATTGGCCTGACCCTGACGCAGGCGGGCAAGAATGGTATTTCTGGAAGACATCAGTGTTGCTCCTCTGAAGTAACTACCGATGGAATGTCGGCCGCTCGGGCCAACTCGTGCAAACTCCGGGCGGCCGGTTTGGGCATCGACCGGGTATTGGTCCAGGGAGCCAGCTTACCGGGCATCAGGCCACGGCCACGGGTCATTACCCGGGTGCTGCTGCGGTATAAAAACGGCACCTTGTGTACCAGACTCCAGCCTTGCCAGATCAGGCTTTCGCCCAGTGAACGCTGACTGCCGGTCCCATTAACATGGGGTTGACCATTTTGCTGGGTGGCCACCGGAGCAACCGCTTCAGCACGCAAGTTACGAATCAGGTCCGGCAATGGAATACGCACCGGACAGGCTTCACCACAGGCACCGTTCAGCGAGCAGGCATTGATCATATCGCCATTGGCGGCCAGTCCTCCGGCAGAGCCCAGCTGTGGCGTGACCACCTGACCAATCGGCCCCGGGTATGTCGAGCCATAGGCATGGCCACCGACGCGGGCATACACCGGACAATGGTTCATACAGGCACCACAACGAATACACTGTAACGTTGGTTGCAAATTCGGGTGGTTAAACATTTTCGAACGGCCGTTATCCACCAGTACCAGATGCACCTGTTCCGGGCCATCCAGCTCACCCTTTTGACGAGGGCCGGAAATCATATTGACGTAGGTGGTAATCAGCTGGCCAGTGGCGGAACGGGGTAACAGTGTCAGCAGTTCGGGGACATCACTCAGCCCCTGCACCACTTTTTCGATACCGGTCACGGCAATATGTAACGGCGGTGCGGTGGTACACATACGGCCGTTGCCTTCGTTTTCAACCAGCAGCAGGGTGCCGGTTTCTGCGATGGCCATATTGACGCCGGAAATCCCGGCATCAGCCCGCTGGAATTTCTGCCGCAGAATGGCCCTGGCATTACCGATCAGGTCATCCACGTCTTCACTGTATGGCACTGCCTCGCCATCGGGTGTGGTGGCTCGGGTGTGCATCAAGCGGGCAATTTGCTGTTTGTTTTTGTGAATCACTGGCATCACGATATGGGACGGTGCTTCATGGGCCAGCTGCACCAGATACTCGCCCATATCACTTTCCAGACATTCAATACCGCGGGCTTCGAGGTAATGGTTCAGTTCAATTTCTTCACTGACCATCGATTTGCCTTTTACCACGGTACGCGCCTGATTGGCGTCCAGGATGCCGTGAATAATACGGTTGGCTTCGTCCGCAGTCTCGGCCCAGTGCACCTGGATACCATTGGCCACCAGGTTGGTTTCCAGCTGCTCCAGCAAGTCGGGCAAGTTGGCCAGACTGCGTTGACGTGCAGCTTCACCACGGTCTCGCAGTGCTTCCAGTTCCTCATCGTCCGGGAAGACGCTTTTGCGTTTTCCCATCAGAAAATCGCTGGCGCCCCGGAAACTGGCCCGCAAGGTATCGTTTTCCAGCGACATTTTTGCCCGCGCCTTGAAGTGCCGGGACTGCATATCGGCAAAGTCGTGATCTTCCTGGTCAACGATCGTTGTCAGTTCAATAAACGATGGGGTTGAAGTGGGTGTACTCATGACGGGTCTCCACTGGTTGCAGCGGCGTAACCGGTCAGGGCTTCTTTTACCAGCGTCGCCAGATGTTGTGTGGGTATTGAGCGGGCTTTCCCCTGCTCTGCCAGTCGGTCCAGTGTGCCGCCGATATTCATCATGCAACCACAGTCGGCACTGGTAATCACATCCGCGCCGGTGGCGTCCATGGCCAGCGCTTTGTCTTCCGCCATGGCGGCCGAAATATCGGCCTGCTTAACGGCAAAGGTACCACCAAAACCACAGCATTCCGTCACCCGCTCTGGCTCCACCACGGTCAATCCGGGCAGGCAGGTGGCCAGCGCCATATGTTGTGCCGCAACCCCCATTCCGCGGCGCGAAGAACAGGAGGTATGCAAGGCCACCGTCCGGGTCGGCTGGTCGGCTGAAGGCGGTTGGGCGATGGTCAGGATCTCGTTATCCAGCCCCAGGACATTGATCATAAATTCACTGAACTCATACGTTCGGGCAGCCAGCGCCCTGGCCTGGGCTTCTTCAGGGTGTCCGGCAAACAGGTCTGGATATTCCAGGTGCACCATACCCGCACAGGACCCCATCATCACCACCACCGGGATATCGGCCTCAAACGCCGCCAGTTGTTGACGAGCCACGGCACGGGCTTCGTCTTCGTAGCCCGAATTCCAGGCGGGCTGGCCGCAGCAGGTTTGGCCTTGAGGAAAAACGACCTCAACGCCCAGTTGGCGCAGCACCGTAATGGCATCCATTCCGGCGTGCGGAAAAAAGCTGTCAACGAGGCAGGTACCCATCAAATAAACCTGCGTCGGCTTGGCCGGACAGGTTCTCTGTATGGGTGAAGAAGTAATGGTCATAACGACTCCACGGTAGCGGTTTGTACAAAGGTATTTGTACAGGTGTCTTGCAGTTTTTATTGTTCTTGGTTAAATTGGTCTTACCAATTACCCAAATGTTATTGCGTAAGTTACCGCACATCACTTGGGCTGGTCAATGTATGAGCTGGCCAAGGAGTGCCCGGAATGCGCCTCATCCATCGATTGGCCCGAATTCCAACAGGAGTCCTGATGACCCCGAGCCGCATCAAAAGCCAGAAAATTTCCGATATGATTGCTGCCGAACTCGAAGGCATGATTATTGAAGGCAGTCTGGAGCCAGGGAAAAAGATGCCGACAGAGCGGGAGCTGGCTGCCCGTTTTGAGGTTTCCCGCCCTTCTGTGCGAGAAGCTCTCAACAAACTGGATACCAAGGGGCTGGTTACTCGTCGCCAGGGTGGCGGTACCTATGTGGCCGACAGTATCGGCCGGTCGCTGTCCGATCCCTTGCTGGAGCTGTTCCAGAGCCACCCGGAATTCAATTACGACCTGCTCGAATATCGTCACGCCCTGGAAGAAGTCGCCGCCCATTACGCCGCGCTGCGGGCCACGGAGTCGGATCACGCGATTATCAACCGCCGCTATCAGGAATGGCTCGATGGTCATAATGCCCGCCTGGGAGCCAAAGCCGAAGCGGAGCTCGACTGGCGTTTTCATTTATCCATTGCCGAAGCATCACATAATGCGGTGCTACTACATTCGATGCGGGCATTACTCAGCCTGTTCAAACAGACCATTGCTGCCAACCTGACCTACTTGTATACCGAGGAAGGCCGCCGCGATGCCATTCGTTTGCAGCACGAGGCCCTGAAAGATGCGGTGATTAACCGCAATGAAGATTGCGCCCGTCAGGCGGTCAATAGCCACCTGGTATTTGTGGAAGAGGCGTTGCAGCAAAGCAGTCGTTTTGAAAGCCATGCCCAACGCTCGCTGCGGCGTTTTTCCATGATTCGTTAACCGCAATACAGCCCGGCTCGGATAGTCAGACAGGTTTCACCAACGCCAGTATCCGCGCCACCAGCTCTGGCAGCTTGAATGGCTTGCTCAAGTAAGCGTCCATCCCGGCATCCAGACTGATACGTTCATCCTGTGCCGAGGCATTGGCCGACAAGCCAATCACGGGTGTCCGGACCTGGTATTTCTCACGCAATAACCGGGTCGCTTCCAAGCCCCCCAACACTGGCATTTGAATATCCATTAGCACCACATCGATAGCATCTGAACCATCCAGCAGCATATCAATGGCTTCCTGCCCATCGCTGGCACACGTCATCGACGCACCGCGGCGACGTAACATTTCGCAGGCCAGCTTGCGATTGACCACGTTGTCATCAACCACCAGAACGTGAATCCCGTGCAGCAGCAAATGCTCCGGTACCGCCGGGCCTTCATCTTCCTCGTGACGGACCTGGGCATTGGACAACCCCGGTGTAGCCGACGCTGATGACTCTGCGGGTTCACTCGGCAAGGCCAGTGTCAGCGACACCCCAAACTCACTGCCTTTCCCCTCATCACTACTCACCAGCAATTCACCGTGCATGGCTTCAACCAGCGCCCGGGTAATACTCAGGCCCAAACCGGTGCCACCATAATGGCGCGTGTCGGAGCCATCCACTTGCTGGAACTGCTCAAAAATAAGGGCCAGCTTATCCGCCGGGATACCGCGTCCGGTATCCGTCACCAAAAGCCGGAGGCGCACTTCGTCGGCGCTACAGCGGATCAATTGCACTGCCAGTGTTATCGTCCCGGTAGCGGTAAATTTTGCGGCGTTACTGGCAAAATTCATCAATACCTGGGTCAGCCTCAGTTCATCCCCACAAACTTGCTCCGGCACGCCTTCATCGATACTCAACAACACTCTGACCGGCTTCTCGCTCACCAGCGCTTTCAGACTCCCCAGCACGGAATCCATCATCGGCCGCAACAGAAAGGGTTTCGATTCTATTTCGACACCCACGGCCTGGATTCTGGAAAAATCGAGAATATCATTAACCAACGCCAATAAATGCCGCGATGAGGTCAGCGTCTGGTTAGCGTAACGATGCACATCGGAATCGTTGGTACACGCATCGATCAGTGTGGTGAAACCAAGAATGGCATTTAACGGGGTGCGTAGCTCATGGCTCATATTGGCCAGAAATTCAGACTTGGCCTGGTTGGCGACTTCGGCTTCCGACAAGGCCACTTCACCCTGAGCACACGCTTCTTGTAATTCCGCAGTGGCGACCGCCACTTCACGCTTGAGCTCCTCGGGCTTGTGCATCAAATCCCAGAGCAGCCAACTTAAAAAGGGTGCAACAAGGAAAAACACCAGCCACAAGATGATTCGTTGCATCGGCAAGTGGTGGTAGCCCTCGGCCCGGCTGGCACCGATTTGCCAGGAACCGCCTGGCAATAACACCGTCGCCAGTACCGGATCACGCTCAAAAACATCAGGGTCGCCAAAAAAGACATCGCCGTCAGCTCCCAATCCATCCTTGCCGCGCACGGCAAAATCCAGCCAGTATTCCTGCTTCGATAAACCGGCATCCAGCAGCAGCTGATCAATATCAAGCAGAATCGTCGAGAAGCCCCAGAAAGAATCGTCGCTACCGTCGGATAAAAAAATCGGCATACGGGCAATAATTGCCTTTCTTCCTGTTAACAAGGGAGATGGCCCGGCAATAATATAACGACGCTCATTGATGCCCTGTTTGATCAGCGGGCTACGGATCGGATCTTTCATCAGGTCGTAACCCAGCGCCTTGCCGTGGTCGTTTTTATTGGTCATGTAAGTAATGACACCATTGGGTGCCAACTGCAAACTCATCACACTGTCAGCCGCCCGTTGGCTGTTGAGCGCAAAAATCTCAAACTCGCGTTCGGTAAAATTCGGCCGCACATGCACAAAAGCCATTAGCCCGTAAGCCAGTTGTAAATGCTGGTTAACCACCGCAGATAATCGGCTGCTTACCTCGCTGACACGAGTCTTGGCTATAATGGTCTCGGATGCCTGTTGCTCTGCAATAAGTAACCGGTCCATATACAGAAAGACCAGACCCAAGCCGATTAATAGCGAAACAGGGAGAAGAAGATACTTGCGCATGGCGCTCCGGGAAATAACGAAACCAGTCTATCCTACCCGTTAAGACTAGCGCACTAAACACAATTTGCAGCCATTCCCAACAACAAGGCAATCACGGCACTATTGTGAGCTATTAAGAGATCCCAACGCGCCAGGGGTTTTACTCTGTCTTCTCTTGACTGTCGGGTTTATTACGCAATGGCAAATGATAATAGACGGGATGTTTCCCTCCACCACTCCTGAACAGGGCATGAAAGGTAACAGGCTGGTGTTTATTGGCCAGACAAGGGTATGCACGGTGACGATACAACCTGGCATCAGAAAGAATTGGCATCTGGCGTCATTGGCATTGATTGTGATCTGAGACAGCATCTGCAGAATATAGACACCAGAATTCCTGGTTCGGGTAGCCCAACCACAAAGGCGGGTTAAAGGCGGGCTATAGCAGTGATCTGGCAACAACTCCTCAGAACACTGCTTTAAAAGCACTTCTCCACTACGATCAGCTTTTCCGCAGCAGTGAAAAGCCGGCTTTGATTTCCTCTAATGTCAGGAAGCCATCGCCATCTTTATCCATCTCATCAAAATTCTTGGCCAGGCGAGGAGCCTCTTCGGCCTCCGCTTTGGAAATAACGCCATCTGAATCAGTATCAAGGGCAGCAAAACGCTTCTGCTGGCGGCTTTGATCGCCATATGTCCCCTCATCAGCAAACGCCACACTACCTGTAGCGCACAACACCAACATAATAACCGTCACATCCTTCATCAGAAGCTTTCTCCAATACGCTGTTAATGAGCCTTTATTTTACCAATCCCGTTGTCATCCGATGTCAGGAAATGAAACAAATAGTGGAAAACGGCCAGCATCTGAATGGCTCATTACGATAAGAAAGGCATAAAAAAACCGGCCAGGTGGCCGGTAAACAGACAGTCCACAGCAAGCGTAACACCGCTGGAACCTGACAGAGCCAACCCCCAAATGATTGGCTCTTCGAAACAAACCGGCCAAGGACCGGCTTGCTTCCACTTCACACGCGAGGTGAAGAATTTACAGCAGAACCCGACGGATATCCGCAATCATTGCCACCAGAGTGGTGAAGAAACGACCACAGTCCGCACCGTTAATGGCACGGTGATCGTACGACACCGCCAGCGGCAGCATATTACGTGGCACAAATTCCTGGCCGTTCCAGACCGGTTTCATCTGCGCCTTGGAAACCCCAAGAATCGCTACTTCCGGTGCATTCACAATCGGAGTGAAGGCTGTTCCACCCATGGCACCCAGACTGGAAATAGTGAAGCAGCCACCTTGCATATCGCGAGGTTTCAACTTGCCATCCCGAGCAGCCTTGATCAGTTCGTTGGCTTCTCTGGCAATCTGGTAGATGCCTTTTTTATCAGCATCACGCAGTACCGGTACCATCAGACCATTCGGGGTATCGCAGGCAATACCAATGTGTACATAGTTCTTGTGAACCATGTGCTCACCGTCATGATGCAGTGATACGTTAAAGCTTGGCTCTGCCCGTAATGCCATTGCCACGGCCTTGATCAGGAATGGCATCGGCGTCAGCTTGATACCGGCCTTCTCGGCTTCCGCTTTCATCGACTTGCGGAATGCTTCCAGGTCGGTGATATCGGCTTCATCAAACTGGGTTACGTGCGGTACATTCAACCAGGCACGCGACATATTGGCCGCCGTCACCTTCTTGATCTTGCTCAACTTGACCATGTCGATATCGCCAAACTGGCTGAAATCAACCGCCGGGATCGCAGGGATACCCGCGCCACCAGTCACCGCTTTGGCAGCTGGTGCCTGTTCCGTACGCTGCAAGGCGTTCTTGACGTAGCTGCGGATATCGTCCTTGGTGATACGGCCACGAATACCGGTGCCTTTCACCTTGGTCAGATCAACACCCAACTGGCGCGCCAGACGACGGGACGAAGGACCAGCGTAAATGTCGTTGGAGACCGTCTCTTCCTCAACCGCAACCGCACCGTTTTCCGAAACCGGTGACACTGCTGGAGCAGCCACTGGCGCAACAGGGGCCGCAGCCACAGGGGCCGGTGCTGCTGGAGCCGGTGCCACAGCGTCAGAGGCCGCCGCAGGTTTGAAGACAGCATACAGATCGCCTTCACTGACGGTATCGCCTTCTTTCACCTTGAAGCCGACCAGAATGCCATCTTCCGGAGCCGGTACATCCATGGACGCCTTGTCGGTTTCCAGCACAATCAGTGAATCTTCTGCACTCACTGCGGTACCCGGAGCGACACACAGTTCGATCACGGTTACACCGTCAGCGCCACCCAGATCCGGCAAGGCCAGTTCTATTTCAGCGGCTGGTGCCGCAGGCGCTGCGACCGGTGCAACAGCAGCGACTGGCGCACTGACAGCAGGCTCAGCTACGGCGGTGGATGCCGGGGCAGCAGCACCCGCGACTTCCATCACGGCGTACACGTCCCCTTCCTTGACCTTGTCATCTACCGAGACCTTGAACTCAATAATCTTGCCCGCTTCCGGAGCCGGTACGTCCATGGACGCCTTGTCGGTTTCCAGCACCAGCAGCGAGTCCTCAGCCGCCACCTCAGTACCCGGCTCAACACACAGTTCAATCAGGGTTACTTCATCAGCACCACCGAGGTCAGGGATGGTCAATTCAATCCGCTGACTGGCAGTGCTTGCTGCCGCTGCGGAGACAGCAGCAGGTGCCGCTGCTGGCTCAGCAATGGCGGCAGGAGCTGCCGGGGCTTCAGCGGGCGCGCTTTCCACAGCCGCGGTTTCCAGTACCAGAATCGCGTCGCCTTCATTGATCTTGTCACCAACGCTCACCAACAGTTCAACCACGGTGCCCACTTGTGGACAAGGCACTTCCATTGACGCTTTGTCGGTTTCCAGTACGATCAGATCCTGGTCGACGGTGACGGTATCACCAATCGCTACGGAAATTTCAATAACATCTACGTTTTCAGCACCACCGATATCAGGTACTGCTACAGTCACTTTGCTCATGTGTCAGCCTCCTGTTAAACCGTGGTTGGGTCAGCTTTGTTTTCATCAATACCCATCTTGGCGCGGACTTTTGGCAACTCGGCAGCATCAAACTTGCCTTGTTTTGCCAATTCTGTCAGTGCTGCCAGAACAACGAAGCTACGGTCCACTTCAAAGAAGTGACGCAGTTTCTTACGGGTGTCAGAGCGACCGAAACCATCGGTTCCCAGTACTTTGTAGCTTGTGGGTATGTATCCGCGCAATTGCTCGCCATAGGTCTTGATGTAATCTGTGGCAAGAATAACCGGGCCATCTGTCTCAGCCAGCTGTTGGGTAATGTAAGGTACCCGTGCTTCTTTCTCGGAGTTGATCATGTTGTAGCGTTCACAGGCCTGACCATCACGGGTCAGCTCGTTCACACTGGTCACACTCCAGATATCGGATTCAACACCAAAGTCTTCACGCAGAATGTCAGCCGCGGCTTCCACTTCACGCAAGATGGTACCGGACCCCATCAGCTGAACCCGGGCAGCGTCGGATTTTTTACCTTCTTTCAGCTTGTACATGCCTTTGATAATGCCTTCCTCGGCACCAACAGGCATTGCCGGATGAACGTAGTTTTCGTTCATGGCGGTGATGTAGTAGAAGCAGTTTTCCTTGCCTTCGTACATGCGTTTCATGCCGTCCTGGATAATAACGGCCATTTCAAAGCTGTAGGTAGGATCATAGGATTTGCAGTTGGGAATGGTATGGGCCATCAGATGGCTGTGACCATCCTGGTGCTGCAGACCTTCACCGTTCAGCGTGGTACGACCAGCGGTGGCACCAATCAGGAAACCACGAGCCTGGATATCGCCCGCCAACCAGGCCAGATCCCCAATACGCTGGAAGCCGAACATGGAGTAGAACACGTAGAACGGCACCATGGCGCAGTTGCTGTTGCTGTACGCAGTTGCCAGCGCAACCCAGGCAGACATGGCACCGGCTTCGTTGATGCCTTCCTCCATGATCTGGCCTTTCTTGTCTTCTTTGTAGTACATGATCTGGTTGGAATCGTGAGGCGTGTATTTCTGCCCGGCTGAGGAGTAAATACCCAGCTGGCGGAACATGCCTTCCATACCAAAGGTACGCGCTTCATCAGGCACAATCGGTACGATACGCTTGCCGACTTCCTTGTCTTTCACCAGCTGCGACAGTACCCGCACAAACGCCATGGTGGACGATTGTTCACGTTCGCCAGAGCCAGTCAGCTGACCCTTGAAGGCTTCCAGCGGTGGTACTTTCAAAGCATCAAAATCGACGCGGCGTGACGGTACAACACCGTTGAGCTTGTCGCGACGTTCTTTCATGTATTTCATTTCAGGGCTGTCTGGTGCTGGACGGTAATAAGGTACCTTGGTCAGCTCATCATCAGACAACGGAATACCGAAACGATCACGGAATTGCTTCAGCGAGTCCTTATCGAGTTTCTTCACTGAGTGCGTCGGGTTGGCGGCTTCGCCGGCATCCCCCAAACCATAACCCTTGACGGTTTGAGCCAGAATCACCGTCGGTGATCCTTTGTTGGCCATGGCTTCTGCGTAAGCGGCGTACACCTTGAACGGATCATGTCCACCACGGTTCAGCTTGAAGATGTCTTCATCAGACATGTCCGAAACCAGTTCCAGCAGCTCAGGATATTTGCCAAAGAAATGCTTGCGGGTATAAGCGCCGCCGTTGGCTTTATAATTCTGCAATTCGCCGTCACAGACTTCATCCATGCGTTTTTGCAGCAGGCCGGTCTTGTCTTTCTCCAGCAGAACGTCCCAATGACGTCCCCACACCACCTTGATGGTATTCCAGCCAGCGCCACGAAAAACGCCTTCCAGCTCTTGCATGATTTTACCGTTACCGCGCACCGGTCCATCCAGGCGCTGCAGGTTACAGTTGATCACGAATACCAGGTTTTCCAGTTGTTCACGGCCCGCCAGTGAGATCGCACCCAGTGTTTCCGGCTCGTCACACTCGCCATCCCCCAGGAATGCCCATACCTTACGATCACCACGGGAAACCAGATCACGGGCAGACAGGTAACGCATGACGTGCGCCTGATAAATCGCCTGAATCGGGCCAAGACCCATGGAAACCGTCGGGAACTGCCAGTAATCCGGCATCAGCCAGGGGTGTGGATAGGAGGACAGGCCTTCACCGTCGACTTCGCGGCGGAAGTTATCCAGCTGTTGTTCATCCAGACGCCCTTCCAGGTAGGAACGGGCGTAAATACCAGGGGATGAGTGACCCTGGAAGTAGATCAGATCACCCAGATGGCCGTCATCGTTGCCACGGAAGAAATAGTTGAAACCGATGTCATACAAGGTGGCAGCTGAGGAGAACGAGGCAATATGACCACCGAGGCCTTCATCGTTATCGTTGGCACGCATTACCATGGCCAGGGCATTCCAGCGAACCAGCGAACGGATGCGGCGTTCCATAAACAGGTCGCCCGGCATACGGCGTTCTTTATCAACCGGAATGGTGTTGCGATACGGTGTGGTGATCGCTGCTGGCAAGGTGACACCTTTCGCCAAAGCGTGGTCAAACATGGCCTTCAGCAGGAAAGCCGCGCGCTCGGGGCCAGCATGGCGAATGGTAGCGTGGAGTGAGTCGAGCCATTCTTGTGTTTCGTAGATATCGACATCTTGTGTCATACGGAACTCCCATCTTCTTATTCATGCGCCCGGATCAGGCGCGGGTGACGGCCTTGTGAGCCTGGCAGCCCCTAAAATCTGGTCTTGTCTACTGTCTCTTTATACGTATTTGAACGTATGGGCAAGTGACGACAACGGACGCTGTTTTACAGGCTGAAAATTCTTGGTCTCTGGTCGTAATACCCAGTCAGTCTAGAGTACCAATCCCAAGTGACGGGCGACAGTCTGCCGTGTCACAAACAAGAAAACAACGCCTTCTCGTAATTTTTTTACAAAAAGGGTTGTTTATTTCAATCCTGGATAAGCCGACACCAAAAAACAAAATACAGCTCTAAATAGCCCATGATCACTGAACTATAAGCATGGAAAATAACGATAATCACCCAAAACTATAGGTGATTTTGATACCAGAATCGATTTCAGAATAATATTTCAGGCACGTTTCAACTAACTACTGGTAAATAATTTACCGCGCACTTTTTTACGGAACTCGCCGGGTGTTTGTCCCTGCAGGCGACGAAAGATCCTGATAAAGTAACTGCTGTCACCAAATCCCAACTCCTGGGCGATATCCGCCACCGATAAATTGCTGTGCTGCAACAATTCCCTCGCCGCCTGGCAGCGAATGGCTTGCTGGTACACCAGCGGTGTCACCCCCACGACCTGTTTGAAACGGCGCATGAATTGCCGTTCACTCAAACCGGCCTTGTCTGCGAGCTGGGCCAATGAAAAAGGTTCCCGCAAGTACTGACGCATCCAGCCCTGAACCAGCGCAATACTTTCATCAGCATGATGGGAGTCTTCCCCGTCAGAGTACACCCGGTTTTCAAACGGCTGCCGTACCTCCGGTGAAAACTGCTGCTCAATCTGTAACGCCATATCCCGCCCCCAGGTCTGACCGATAAAATGAATCACCATGTCTGCCCCGGAGTTAACACTGGCAGCGCAATAAATACGCCCGGCCTGAGTCAACAAATGCTGTCGTTGCAACAAAACGTCTGGGTAATCAGCCGCAAAACGATCCTGATAATGCCAATGGGTGGTGGCTGGCTTGCCATCAAGGATGCCACTGGCAGCCAGCAGACAAACCCCGGTGCCAACGGAAATCACACTGGCCCCCTGTCGGTATTGCTCAGCAATCCAGCGAATCACACTGCCGTGTGTCTGCAAGACACGTCGCGGATTGCGCCACAGGGCGGGCACCACCACCAGACTGGTTGATTCAATATCCGCCAGCGCCCGGTCCGGGCAAAGCTTGAGCCCTCCCAGACTCACCACATCTCCCGACCTGGCAACCCCGGTCTCAATATGGAAGCTGACATTACCCTGACGAGCGACCTGCAAACGGGCGCGTACGGCCTCCAGCATCTCAATCGGAATGGCAATACTGGAGGCCAACATCTGATCAACCAGCAGCACCGTCACATGTTGCAACAAAGTGTCTCCCCCATATCATTGAAAATGGCATTATTGTTTTATCTTTTGTCCATATTAATCTACTTGATCGAATTTCTATCCCCTTAAGATAGGGAAAATTTTCCAGGGGTCTCAACTATGAAAAATCTGGCAGTCATCACCGGCTTTGGCGGCATCAACGCCGCAGGCCGCAGTTCAGGCCACCACGCATTCCGTCGTATGATCTTTGAATCATTGACAGGGGCCAAACGCGAACAAACCCTCACCAGCCTCGCCAGCCTGATGGCCACCAGCGATGAGCACACTATTCTGAACGGCACACTGGTTCGCGAATGGGACAACGTGTCATGGGATGCCAAGGCCGTGCCCTTCCACAAACCATTTAAAGATGAAGAAGGCAACCCCTGCTGGCGTCTGACGCACAAGCGCTTACCGGTACAAAGTGCCGGGCAACTGCCACTGGGTTTTGACCCGGCCACTCTGTACCGCTCATTACACCACCCCCGGGGCTTGCAAATGGCGGTCTATGGCGCATCCGATGCACTGGGATCGCTGGGCATTGAATGGGAAACCCTGTGCCAACAGGTAGGCCCTGATGAGATTGCTGTTTACGCCGGTTCTTCCATGGGCCAGCCTGATGCGACTGGCAACGGCGGCATGATGCAAGCGGCATTACTGGGCAAGCGCACGTCATCCAAGCAATGCGCCATGAGCATGAGCCAGATGCCCGCCGACTTTATTAACGCCTATGTCCTTGGCAACGTGGGCACCACTGGCTGCATGACCGCCGCTTGCGCCACCTTCCTGTACAACCTGCGCCTTGCCAAAGACGAGATCGAAAGCGGCAAGCGCCGTATTGTGATTGTCGGTAATTCAGAAGCCCCCCTGATGCCTGAAATCGTCGAAGGCTACAATGCCATGACGGCATTGGCGTCCGAACACAAATTACGGGATCTCGACAAGGTCGCAGACACCGAAGACGCTGACTTCCGCCGCGCCAGCCGTCCATTTGGTGAAAACTGTGGCTTTACCCTGGCTGAATCGGCACAGTTTTTTATTCTGACCGATGATAAATTGGCGCTGGAACTGGGGCTGAATATCCATGGCAGCATCGGTGACGTACAGATCAATGCCGATGGTTATAAAAAATCCATTTCCAACCCGGGCATCGGTAACTACCTGACCATGGGTAAAGTCGTCGCCAATGCCCGCCGCCTGCTCGGTGATGATATCTTGCGCAACGGCAGCTTTGTCCATGCCCATGGCAGCAGCACACCGCAGAACCGGGTGACGGAATCCCATATTTACCAGCAGCTTGCCGGGGCCTTCAAACTGGAAAACTGGCCAATCACAGCCGTCAAGGCATACGTGGGCCACTCCCTCGCTGCAGCCTCAGCAGATCAGCTCACCGCAACGCTGGGTACCTGGTCCGAAGGCGTGATTCCCGGCATCAAAACCGTACACACCATTGCCGACGACGTACACCAACAGCAGCTCGAGTTTGTCTTGCAAGACAAGCCGGTTGACCCGGCAGAACTCCCAGTGGCCTTTATCAATGCCAAGGGCTTTGGTGGCAACAATGCATCCGCCATGATTATATCCCCAGCCCATACCCGGCAATTAATAGAACAGCGCTACAGCACAAACGAGATCAACCGCTATTGGCATCGTAACGAACTAGTGGTAGAAACGGCGTACCAATACGATAAGGATGCGATCGCAGGTAAAACCCGGCCACGTTATCACTTCGGTGAACAGGTGTTAGGCCCGGACGACCTGACCATCAGCGATGAGGAAATTTATATCTCCGGGTGGGACAAACCTGTCTCTCTCTGACCCCTTCGGGCGTCAGTGACGGTTTTCTGCCCGGGACAGAAGCCCTGGATCAGGGGAAGGTTGGCGAGCAACCGCCCCTGAATTCTCCAGCAGCCAGGCAAAATCTGACAAATTTGCGGCAAAAACCTCATTGCTGAAAGAAAATGATCAGTAGACTATCGGACCGATTCACATACTCAGGCCACAGAAAAAAATGGACTACAAGATTATCTTTGGCGGGCAAGTAGGCGCGGGGAAAACCACCGCAATTGCCGCCATTAGCGATGTACCGGTTGTTAAAACCGAAGCCAAGGCCAGCGATGACGTTGCATTACGCAAAGACACCACCACGGTGGCAATGGATTATGGTCTTATCAATCTGCCTGGTGGGGAAAAAGTCCACTTGTTTGGTACTCCCGGCCAGACACGTTTCAGTTTTATGTGGGACGTCCTGACCGTCGGTGGTCTGGGGCTGGTATTACTGATCGATAACGTGTCAGAAAACCCGATCGATGACATGGTGGTTTATATCGATGCATTCCGTAAATTCATCGATAACAACGCGCTGGTAGTCGGCATTACCCGTATGGATATTTCTGCCACACCACCGCTGTCAGCCTACATCAACAAACTGCAGGAAATGGGCATCAATGCGCCCGTCTATGAAGTCGATGCCCGTAAATCAGAAGACGTCGAAGTCATGCTGATGAGCATGCTCTCGATTCTGGAACTGGGCCTCAAGTAAATGAAAGACCAACCTTGCCGGGTACTCAGCCCTGATAAACGACGCCGATCCCAGAAGGAAGTTAAATAATGAACGATGCAGCACCTCATCCTGAAGCGAAACAGATTTTTACTGTTTTAAGCGACATGATTACCAACTCTGAGGGAGCCATATTGGCTACCGCAGCCATGACAACCGATGGCCTGATCATTTCTTCAGCGCTGGGAAAGGGCATTGACAGCGATATATTTGCTGCCATGAGCGCCTCCTTGCTGGTATTGGCGGAACGCGCCTCCCAGGAGGTTGATATTGGCGAGCTGAATCAGGTGATGGTCATGGGCAGCCAGGGAGTCATGCTATTGACCCATATCGGCCTCAACGCCGTACTGGCGGTATCAACAACGCCTTCGGCCAATCTCGGTATGGTATTGCAAGAAACATCCACCGCAGTCAATGCACTGCATGACCTGCTTGGCTAGCCCGATTCCCTGCAGCCACCCAACCAAAGAGTCTGCGTCCGGACTTGCTTTGTAACCACCATCGCACTAGTGTCTGCAAAACCAACCGATTCAGGAACAGCACCACATGATCAAGGTTATTATCGATCGTCGTATCGCGGACGATATGGAATCGACCTATGAAGATGCCATCAAACAAACGCTGCAAGCCATCCTTGAAGCTCCGGGCTATGTCTCCGGGGCCTCTTACAAAGACGCCAAGGATAGCCGTCATCGCATTATTATTACCAACTGGAAAAGCCTGAGAGACTGGGAAGCCTGGGCCATATCCAGTGAACGCAAAAGAGTTATCGCTGCAATCCAGCCGATCCTGATGCGCGAAGAACGGTTCAGCATTCTGACTGCCTGAGCTATCTCCCAAGGCGTTCAGCAAGCCGCTGCTGCATCCATGTCACGGTGGCGTCCAGCGCTTCATCCAGCAAATCCTCGCGGCTTTTTCCCGAACGCCTGGTCGGCTGGAAATCATGATCCCCACTCTCCAGCCAGTGCAGCTCAACAGTGCCCGGCCAGGATGATGCAGCGAATAATGGCTGGATTTCCGCCGCTCGGCCAAACGGATCCCGACTGCCCTGGAAAATCATCAAAGGCACCTGGATCTGTTCAAAATGCTGGACCCTGAGCTGGTGCGGTTTACCTGTTGGATGAAAGGGATAACCCAGTACACTGACGGCCAATACATTGGCTGGCATGCCATCAGACGCCGCCAGCATGGAAGCAATACGCCCGCCCATCGATTTACCAACAATCACCACTGGCTTCCCAAGCGCCTCAACGACCTCGCGCAACTCCACAACCAGACCGGCCACTGCTGGCGGTGGACGACGCTTGCCCGCAGCCCGAGCCTGGATCATATAATCAAATTCAACACCGATAACGGTCAGTCCCCGGGCTTCAAAACCCGCTTTTGCCGCGACCAAAAAACCGGAATCAAGGCCTGCACCCGCCCCATGAACCAGTACAACAACCGGATCAGACGGTTTTTTTACTGTTTTGCCATAATTTTTAGCGGTCATTTAGTGTTACCACTTTGGTCTCAAGTTCCATTTTCCGCTACTCGTTGGTGATCGTTTTTGGCTTCATTGCGTTAAGTCAAGATCAGGAAAGACACCCGCCTTATCATAACCGACACCGCCATAAACGCCGTATTACCGGTATTTATAACGGATAACAGCCCGAATAACAGTCGAGCAGGCCATATCATTTAATGATATTAATTCTCAATTACAATGGGCAATCAGGGTACATTCTGCGAATGTTATATCCCTGAAATATCAGACAGTTGCCGGACGTTTATTGCAAAGCGGCAATAACCACCCGATAATGTGTCGCCAAAATTTAGAACCCTCAATCCCACGCTGTTATTGGAATCCAATCATGAGCACAGCAATCGACCATCCCGAATACAACTACAAGGTGGTAAGACAATTTGCCATCATGACGGTTGTCTGGGGCATAGTTGGCATGACAGCCGGTGTATTCATCGCTGCCCAGCTGGCTTGGCCCGCACTTAACTTCGATACCCCATGGCTGTCTTTTGGACGTTTACGCCCATTACACACCAACGCGGTTATTTTTGCCTTTGGCGGTAGCGCCCTCTTCGCTACGTCTTACTTCATTGTGCAACGTACCTGTCGTACCCGGTTGTTTTCGGACACTCTGGCCAGCTTCACCTTCTGGGGATGGAATACCGTCATTGTACTGGCTGCCATCACCTTGCCGATGGGCCTGACATCCACCAAGGAATACGCCGAGCTGGAATGGCCTATCGATATTCTGGTAGCGATTGTCTGGGTTGCTTACGTGGTGAACTTCCTCGGCACACTGGCTATCCGCAAGGAAAAGCATATCTATGTTGCCAACTGGTTCTTTGCGGCTTTCATGATCATGATTGCGATTCTGTATATTGGTAACAACCTGGCGGTGCCAGTCACACTGACCAAGTCCTACTCTCTCTACGCCGGTACCGTTGACGCCATGGTGCAGTGGTGGTGGGGTCACAACGCGGTAGGTTTCTTCCTGACTGCTGGTTTCCTCGGCATCATGTACTACTTCGTTCCCAAACAGGCTGGCCGCCCGGTATATTCCTACCGTCTGTCCATCGTGCATTTCTGGGCACTGATTTCTATCTACGTATGGGCCGGTGCTCACCACCTGCACTACTCTGCCCTGCCAGACTGGGCACAAACCTCCGGCATGGTCATGTCCCTGATTCTGCTGGCGCCTAGCTGGGGCGGCATGATCAACGGCATGATGACGCTGTCAGGTGCCTGGCACAAACTGCGTACCGACCCCATCCTGCGCTTCCTGGTGGTTTCCCTGTCGTTCTACGGCATGTCGACCTTCGAAGGCCCGATGATGGCGATCAAAACAGTTAACGCCCTGTCCCACAATACCGACTGGACCATTGGTCACGTGCACTCCGGTGCTCTCGGTTGGGTTGCCATGGTTTCTATCGGTGCCATGTACCACCTGATTCCGATCATGTTCGGTCGCAAGGCAGGTGACATGTACTCCATTGCCCTGATCAATGCTCACTTCTGGCTCGCGACCATCGGTACGGTTTTCTACATTGTTGCAATGTGGGTAAACGGCATTATGCAAGGCCTGATGTGGCGTGCAGTCAACGCCGACGGTACCCTGACATTCAGCTTTGTTGAGTCTGTCTCGGCGTCACACCCTGGATACGTTGGTCGTGTTATCGGTGGTGCCCTGTTCCTGACAGGCATGCTGATCATGGCTTACAACGTCTACATGACGGTTCGTGCAGCCAAGAAAGACATTGCCGCCACGGCAATCGCTCAGGCGTAAGGAGTTATTCAGATGATTAAGCACGACACTATCGAACAAAGTATGCCGTTAATGGTAATACTGATCGTCATCGCTCTTAGCTGGGGTGGATTGGTTGAAATTGTTCCTCTCTTCTTCGCCAAAGACACCAACACACCGGTTGAAGGCCTGAAACCATTAAATGCGCTGCAGCTGGAAGGTCGCGACATCTACATCCGTGAAGGTTGCCATGTATGTCACACCCAGATGGTTCGTCCATTCCGTGCTGAAACCGAGCGTTATGGTCCTTACTCTGTGGCCGGCGAATCCGTGTATGAGCATCCGTTCCTGTGGGGCTCCAAACGTACTGGTCCAGACCTGGCTCGTGTTGGCGGACGTTATTCCAACGAGTGGCACCGCGCTCACTTGTATAACCCCCGTGACGTTGTACCTGAGTCCATCATGCCGTCTTATCCCTGGTTGTTTGAAGACAAGGTTGATGGCCGTGATACACCGAAAAAGATGAAAGCCCTGCGAATGGTCGGCGTGCCATACACAGATGAAGACATCGAAGGTGCTAAAGCGGCAGTTAATGGCAAACCTGAAATCGAAGCCCTGGTTGCGTATCTGCAACAGCTGGGCACAGTGATCACTAAACGGTAATCCCATGGATATTAACGACGTGCGCGGGCTAGGTTCGATCTTTGCTCTGGTTGCAATGCTGGCAATCTTCTGGTGGGCCTATGGCTCCAGCCGGAGGAAACGTTTTGAAGAAGATGGAGATATTCCATTTCTTGAGGATGACGACGGCCTTCCCATGCACGGCGATAAAGATCGGAGCAAGTAATTATGTTAAGTACTTTCTGGCAAGTATGGATTTCCGTCATCATATTGGGATCCATTATTAGCTGTGGTGTGCTGATCACGTACACCAGTCGCGGCATGCGCAAAGAAGAAACCGACCAGACCACCGGTCATAGCTACGACGGCATTGAAGAAATTGATAACCCTCTGCCTCGCTGGTGGGTGTTCATGTTCTGGGGCACCATTATTTTTGGTCTCGGCTACCTGGCTTCTTTTGGCCTGGGTAACTACAAGGGCTTCCTCACCGTTACTGTTGACGGGCAAGAAGTGGCCTGGAGCCAGGAAAACCAGTGGAAAGCCGAAGTCCAGGCGTTTGAGAAAGAAATTGCACCTCTTTATGCCCAGTACTCATCGACCCCGATTGAGGAACTGATCCATAACGACGATGCATTGCAAACTGGTCAACGCCTGTTCAAAAGCAACTGCTCGGTCTGTCACGGCAGTGGTGCCAAAGGTGCACTGGGCTTCCCCAACCTGACCGACAATGACTGGTTGTACGGTGGAGCTCCAGCACAAATCACCCAGACCATTACCAATGGTCGCCAGGGTGCCATGCCTGCCTGGATCGCGATTCTGGGCGAGGAAGGGGTTACCGAAATGGTCAGCTATGTACGTAGCCTGTCCGGCCTGAAGCATGATGAAACGCTGGTGGAAGCAGCAGCGCCCAAGTTCATGCAAAACTGTGCCATTTGTCACGGCGCTGATGGTAAAGGTAACCAGATGATGGGTGCGCCAAACCTGACCGACGAAATCTGGTTATATGGTGGTTCCAGTAAACAGATTGAAATGACTTTGCGTCATGGTCGTAACGGTAATATGCCAGCTCACAAGGAAATCCTTGGTGACAATGCAGATGCCAAAATTCATCTGCTGGCTACCTACGTGTATTCACTGTCTCACCAGTGATTCATGATTGTCGCAACCAGCCTCTCACACCAACACGATGTTGAGTTGTGACAATGAACAGGAAAAAAGCGGCCATTGGCCGCTTTTTTTAGATATATCAACCGCATACGAACTATATAATCACACCATTATATAGATTTGCTGACGCTCCCGAAGGTGCCCGTTTGAGGCGCCACCTGCTACGCCAGCCAACACAAGCAACCAAGGTGATTAGCTGCCATGAGTAACATCCCTGTCAAAGACGTCACGCCGAAAACCGAGAGCATGTACGCCAAGCGTGAAAAAATATATGTCCGGGAAATTATCGGTTTTTTCCAGAAACTGAGAACCTACAGCCTATGGGCATTAATGCTAGGATACTACGGCACCGTATGGATTAACTGGGGCGGTCGCCAGGCCGTCTATTTCGACTTGCCCGCACGCCAATTCAATATCTTTGGTGTTACCTTCTGGCCCCAGGATTTTATTCTGTTGTCCTTCGCACTGATCATTGCAGCCTTTGGCCTCTTTACCATCACCAACCTGGCAGGAAGGGTCTGGTGTGGCTACACCTGCCCCCAGTCAGCCTGGTCGTTCCTGTTCATGTGGATAGAAGAACGGGTTGAAGGCAGCCGTAACCAGCGTATCAAGATGGACAAGGGCAATATGTCCCCCAGCACAATGCGTAAAAAAGCACTCAAGCACACCCTCTGGCTCTTTGTTGCACTGGCTACCGGGGTCACCTTTGTTGGCTACTTCTCTCCTATCCGTGAATTGATACCGGATATGTTGTCAGCCGACCTCAATGGCTGGGAAATATTCTGGATCGCATTTTTCACCCTGGCTACCTACATTAATGCTGGCTGGATGCGTGAACAAGTGTGTATCTACATGTGTCCTTACGCTCGTTTCCAGTCTGTTATGTACGATGCCGATACTCTCGCCGTATCCTACGACCTGAACCGTGGCGAGCCACGGGGCAGACGCACCAAAAAAGCCAAGCAAGAGACCGACACCAGCCAGCTGGGCGATTGTGTCGACTGCTCCCTCTGTGTTCAGGTCTGCCCTACCGGCATTGATATTCGTGATGGTCTGCAATACCAATGTATTGGCTGTGCGCTCTGTATCGACGCCTGCGACTCCATTATGGACAAGCTGAACAAACCCAAGGGGTTGATACGCTATACCACCGAAAATGAGCTGGAAGGCCAAAAAACGCACCTTATGCGCCCCAGACTGCTGGGTTATGCCTTTATGTTGTTGGTGATGATGGGAGCCTTTGTCTATGCCATTGCCAGTCGGGTGCCGTTTGAACTGGATATTGCCCGGGATCGCGGCAGCTTGTACCGCGTTACACCGAACGATACCGTCACCAATAGCTACACCCTGAAAATGATGAATATGTCGCAACAACCGCGTACCTATCTCCTCAAGGTTGAAGGGCTGCCAAACGCCACCATGGATGCTCCGGACACCTACAACATTCGGGTTAACGAATTGCGCGAGATCTCCGTCAACCTTGAAATTGACCCGGCAATCGCCAAATTACCATCCAGTAAAACCAATATTGAGTTTATTGTGGTAGACCAACAAAGCGGCGAAGAAGTCGCCCGTGAAGAAAGCCGCTTTATCGCACCAAGAACCTAGTCAGCCATCAGGCGACTATCGGCTTGCGCCAGAAAATCCATTCTGGCGCAGCAATGTCACTCCAAAAGCCTGTTGTTAGATCAACTGCATCCAATTCTGCCATTGATCGGACAACGGGAATGACAAAGTTGCTAGAGAGTCGCCGTCCAAGTGGTTACACTTGGGCGGCTTTTTTTTCGGGCAGTGGAACTCAAAAGCAATACCATACCCAAACAGACCCTGCCAGCAGTCCAGACCCAGAGAGCACTATGAAATCAGATACCCAGCCAGCCCAACCCTGGTACAAAGAGCCATTGATGTGGCTGGTTGCCGGAATTCCTGCCGTTACCGTTTGCTGGGGTGTTGTCATGATTACCCTGGCGGTCAGCAGCAAGGATTCACTGGTAAGCGACAGCTACTATAAAGACGGTGTCAGCTATACCGAAAATGTCGAAATGGACCATCAGGCCAGCCGTCTGCAGATCCGTAGCAGTCTGGTGTTTGCCAATCATGAAGCCCGCCTGGTTCTCGACGGCCAGCTGGAGCAGGAGCCAGATACCTTATTGCTGGAACTGATCCACCCAACCCTGCAAGAGCGGGATCTTGAAATCATTCTGCAGCGCACAGAGCCCGGGCTTTATATTGCCGCCGCCGATATACAACTGCCATCCCGGCGTTATGTCTGGTTACAAAGCCCGGATCAGGGCTGGCGGATACGCTCCACAGAACAGCTGGAATACAGCAAGGTCGTACAACTGAACGCCCAATGACAGAGCATGCCAATAACACCCGGTGCTTTCACTGTGGTGAAAACGTCAGCCCGTCTGACGAAAAACGCTGGTCAGCCCTGATTGATGGTCAATCACAGCCCATGTGTTGTCCGGGCTGCAAGGCCATTGCCGAAACCATTGTCGCCAGCGGCCTGAAAGACTATTACAAGCACCGCACCGCGCTGCCAGAACTGTCTCCCGCCGAACTGGACGACCATGAACTGCAAGCACGGGAATCACTGGCGCTATACGACAGCGAGGCCATGCAGCAACGTTTTGTTGCCCGGCTGGACAATGGTATGGCAGAAGCCACCCTGGTGATCGATGGTATCAGTTGTGCAGCCTGCGCCTGGTTAATCGAACACCGTCTGAATGCGCTACCCGGCGTTGACCAGGCCGTCCTCAATCTGTCCAACCACCGCCTGGTGGTACGCTGGGAACCAGAGAAAATACCGGTTTCCAGTCTGATCGAACAAATTTACCGCCTTGGTTACCGCGCCTCCCCTTTTTCTGCAACCGCTGCCGAACAGCAACGTCATGTCGAAGGCAAGCGCAGCATCCGCCGTCTGGCGGTTGCTGGCATCGGCATGATGCAGGTAATGATGCTGGCCGTCCCCCTGTATGTGGGCATGGTGCCGCAATACGAATTTTTTATGCGCCTGGCCTCCATGTTACTGACATTACCTGTGGTGCTGTACGCAGCCTGGCCTTTTTTTGAAGCCTCAATCCGGGACCTCAAAACCCGCCACCTGACCATGGATGTACCGGTTTCCCTCGCGATTGCCCTGGCATTTTGTGCCAGCATCTGGAGCACGTTCAACCAGGGCAAAGAGGTCTATTTTGACTCCGTCTGCATGTTCACCTTCTTTTTGCTGCTGGGCCGCTTTCTGGAAATGCGCGCCCGTCATCGCATGGGAAAATCCGGTAACAACCTGCTGACGCTGCTGCCCAACGTCGCTCTGAAACTCAGTGACGACACCCCAAACGCCACCGAAACGGTTATTGCCAGCGAAGAAGTCAGACTGGGAGATTTGCTGCTGATCAAGCCCGGTCATGCCATTCCTGCCGACGGCGTTGTGATCCAGGGTCGCAGCTCCGTCGACGAAGCTGCCCTGACGGGCGAATACCTGCCCGTCACCAAACGTAATCAGGATCACCTGATTGGCGGCACCATCAATATCGAAAGCCCGATTATCATGCAGGTCACAGCCACCGGAGCGGAAGCCCAGCTGTCGACCATTGTTCGTCTGATGGATCGGGCACAGCAGGAAAAACCCCGAATAGCCCTGATCGCCGATCGGATTGCCAGTCGTTTTGTTGCCGCCGTCTTGCTGATTTCGTCGGCTGTTTTTCTGTTTTGGTGGCAACAGGGTAACGATCACGCCTTTTTTATCGCCTTGTCGGTACTGGTCGTCACCTGCCCTTGCGCCTTGTCGCTGGCAACACCAACGGCGCTGACAGCGGCCACCGGCGCGCTACGAGAGGCCGGATTACTCATCAGCAAAGGCCACGTACTGGAATCCCTCCCGACCATCGACCGGGTAGTATTCGATAAAACCGGCACCCTCACCCAAGGCAAGCTCACCATTGAAGACGTCGTTCTGGCAGGGGAACTGGACAGCGACCAGGTACTCGCCATTACCGCCGGACTGGAAAAATCCAGCAGTCACCCGATTGCTCGCGCTTTTCGCCGGATTCGTCCCGACACCGTCACCGAGGTCCAGCAACACACCGGGGCTGGCATTCAGGGGCAATGGCAGCCAACAGCAGAACAGTCATATGCCGTCCGCTTTGGCCGCCCCGACTTTGCCTTGCCTGACCACTCCTCGCTGGATACCAGTCAGTTGAACCATCAGGAAGGGCAATGGCTGCTGCTCAGTGTCGACGGTCAGGCTGCAGCCTGGATCCGGCTCGGGGACAGCATCCGAAAATCCGCCACCAGCCTGACCCAGGGCCTGCGCCAACGCAAAATCAAAACAGCCTTGCTCACCGGCGACCCCGGCGCCTCAGGTCAACAACTGGCAACACAGCTGGGTATTGACGACGTCCAGATCGGCTTGTCACCCGAACAGAAGCTACAACAGGTACGCCTGTGGCAACAGCAGGGAGAACGTGTATTAATGATTGGCGATGGCATCAACGATGTCCCGGTACTGGCTGGGGCCGACATTGCCATTGCCGTCAGTGACGCCACGGACCTGGCCAAAACCAGCGCCGATGCCCTGGTCACCAGCGGCCGCCTGGACTGTGTATTACAGGCTCTGGACACCGCCAGCCGTACCCGCCAGGTGATCTACCAGAATATCGCTTGGGCGCTGCTGTATAATCTGCTGGCCTTGCCAGTGGCAGCGGCAGGTTATATTCCTCCCTGGGCCGCAGCCATTGGCATGTCATTCAGTTCGCTTTTGGTGGTCAGTAATGCGCTGCGACTATCCCGGACGACCAAACCGGATGTATCCGGTCACAATTAGCACACTCAGCCACAAGGCCAGATTATAATGGCTTCCACTCGCTTGGTTTGATGGACATAACATGGATATTATCTACATACTTGTTCCACTTTCGATCGTCCTGATCAGCATTGCCACGCTGATTTTTTTCTGGGCAGTGCGCAGCGGCCAGTTTGATGATATGGAATCTCCGGCTCACAGAATTCTCTTTGATGACGATGACGATCCCGCAAGCACCCAACCCGCAGCAACCGACACAACACCAGCACCCCATACCACGGCAACCGATAAAAACCCATTGTGATTGAACCACTCTCCCTGTTAACCGCCCTGTTGCTGGGCCTGTTTGGCTCCAGTCACTGCCTGGTAATGTGTGGCGGCATTGCCGCCGCCATTGGCACCCGCTCACAACAACAACCGCTACTGACAGCACTGGCTTTTAACAGCGGTCGTATCACCAGTTACGCCTTTGCCGGCCTGCTCGTCTCGCTGCTTGGCTTATGGCTACAACAACTGAATGATGTACTGATGCTGGCATTACGTACACTGGCCGCCATACTGCTGGTGCTGATGGGGCTCTACGTTGCCCGCTGGGCAAGCTGGCTCACCCGTATCGAACAAGTTGGCCAATATCTATGGCAAAGGCTGCAGCCTGCTACCCGCCCCTTGATGACACAATATTCGATCAGCAGTCGCTTTCGCCTTGGACTGCTATGGGGCTGGCTCCCTTGCGGACTGGTATACAGCACTTTGAGCTGGGTCGCCGCCAATGGTGATCCCCTCAAAGGGGCACTGACCATGTTCTGCTTTGGCCTTGGCACACTGCCTGCCCTGTTCGCCAGTGGCCTCGCCGCCACCAGCCTGAGCCGATTACTCAGTCACAGCCTTAGCCGTATCATTGCCGGACTGTTACTGATTGGTTACGGCGTTTGGACTGCAGCAGCCATCTGGTTATAGTAGCCAGGGTCGTTATTGATCAGCGACTGATCATCCGTTGACAATACCTTGACTCAATACCTTGACCAATGTCTTGACAGCCACTCGTCGAGCTAAGACCATACGAAAATTAATGGAACACGGTTCTTCCCTACATAACGGAAAACCCGACACGGTGAGCTCAATGAAAACAAACCAAGCTGCACAGCCTGCGCACCCTCCCTTGCGCGGTAATCAACCCCACTGCCAGACTTGCTCCCTGAACGCACTGTGTCTGCCACTCTCGCTCAGTGACACAGATATGGAGCGACTGGACGATATCATTCGCCGTGGCCGACCCATTCAAAAAGGCCAGCTGTTATTCCAGCAAGGGGATGAATTCCAGTCCGTGTTTGCGGTACGTACCGGTGCCCTGAAAACCTACACCCTGGCCAGTAATGGCGAAGAACAGATCACTGGCTTTCATCTCGCCAGCGAACTGATTGGCCTGGCCGGTTACGATGCCGGTGATTACCCTCTCACCGCCAAAGCGCTGGAAACCACCACCGTCTGTGAAATTCCGGTTCATCAGCTGGAAAACCTGACCGACGAACTCCCCGACCTGCGCAAACAGTTGATGCGCACCATGGGCAACGAAATTCGTCACGACCAGAACATGATGTTGCTGTTGAGCAAAAAGAACGCCGAAGAACGTGTAGCCTCGTTTTTGCTGGATATCTCCAACCGTTACGCTCGACGCGGTTTCAGTGCCACCCACTTCCGCCTGCCCATGTCGCGGGTCGACATCAGCAACTACCTTGGCCTCGCGGTAGAAACCATCAGTCGGGTATTCACCCGTTTCCAGAAAAATGCCCTGATCGAAACCCAGAGCAAGGAAATCATCGTTCTGGACATGAACAGCCTGTATGAAATGGCCGGACTGAACCCACAAATTGAATGTGACGAGAAAACGCCGGCGGAATAATCCCGCACAGCGTGCCGTTACCCTTCTCAGCGGTAACGGCAAAAAACCCCTTATATCCTTGTTTCTGTGCCCAGTTTCATCCCTGAACCCGCTAACCGGCCACCGCGTTGTTATTGGCTGGCAACAGTTACTGACGCCAGCCAATCTATTCGCTAGAATTCGCCGCCTGATTTTTAGCCAGTGTTCCGCCCCAGAATGCTCAGGAGTTTTCCAGCATGACCGCCGATGTCATTGATCGCAAAGCACGCACCGAATTCAACAAACTTCATAAACGTTTGCGCCGAAACGTTGGCAAGGCGATTGAAGACTATTGCATGATCGAAGAAGGTGACCGGATCATGGTATGCCTGTCGGGCGGCAAAGACTCCTACACCATGCTCGATATCCTGATCAGCCTGAAAAAAAGCGCCCCGGTCAACTTTGAGCTGATTGCCGTCAATATGGACCAGAAACAGCCCGGCTTCCCCGAACACGTGTTACCCGAGTATCTGGGCAAGCTGGATATTCCCTACCATATTGTTGAAAAAGACACGTACAGCGTGGTCATGGATCTGGTGCCGGAAGGAAAAACCACCTGCGGCCTGTGCTCCCGCCTGCGTCGCGGCACCCTCTACGGCTTTGCTGAAAAAATTGGTGCCAATAAAATCGCCCTGGGCCATCATCGCGACGACATCATTGAAACCTTATTCCTGAACATGTTTTACGGCGGCAAACTCAAAGCCATGCCACCCAAGCTGCTCAGCGACGATAAAAAGCACGTTCTGATCCGTCCGCTGGCCTACTGCAAGGAAAAAGACATCCAGGCTTATTCGACCGCCATGGAGTTCCCAATCATCCCTTGTAACCTGTGCGGCTCCCAGGACAACATGCAGCGCCAGAACATCAAGAATATGCTGACCGAATGGGAAAGAATACAACCAGGCCGCAGCGAGAATATCTTTGCTGCCATCTGCAACATCGCCCCCTCCCAGCTCGGCGATCTCAATCTGTTTGATTTTGTCAATTTGCAACAACAACAAGACCAGACGCACCTGGCCACCCGGCTCGATATCGTCACCATCGATTAAAGGCGCGTCCCGGCCCCTGGGCAGCTCCTCACCAGACAGCGCACCCAACCTTCAAGGGAGAACCATGGATACCAATATCATCACCCCTGAGGGGTATACAGAGCTGGAGCAGGAGCTGGATTATCTCTGGCGAACTGAACGCCCGGAAGTCACCAAAAAAGTGACCTGGGCAGCGAGTCTGGGCGACCGTTCTGAAAATGCCGACTATCAGTACAACAAAAAACGGCTGCGAGAGATTGACCGCCGGGTGCGCTATCTCAGAAAACGGCTGGACGCTGTACGGGTCAGCGAATACCACCCCAGTCAGGAAGGCAAGGCCTATTTTGGTGCCTGGGTTACCCTGATGGACGAAGAGGATAACACCTTGCTTTTCCGTATCGTTGGCCCGGATGAAATCTACGGCAAAAAGCATTATGCCTCTGTTAATGCGCCGGTTGTCAGAGCGTGTCTGGGGAAGTCAGTCGGTGATGATGTGTTCATCAAAACAGAAGAAGCAACCCGGGAATGGGAAATCACCGCCATTCGTTACGATACCCCGTTATAACAAGAGACGAGGTTGGCCGCTGTTCTGATCCAGAAACCGGCTGGAAGCTGGAATCCGTGATTTACACCACAATGGCCTGATGAATCATATGATGGATCATGGCTTTGAGTTTCGCCGGGCGTACCGGCTTGTTCATCAAACGATAGCCCAGCTCCCGCACTTCCTGTTTCAGCACATTGGTGTAATTGGCCGTAATCATCAGCACCGGCGCATCCAGCCCCAGATCGGTACGCATCTGCCGAACCACATCCAGCCCGGTGACGCCATTGTCGAGATGATAATCGGCGAGAATCAAATCAATACCGGCATCCAGCTCTGGTTGTTGCACCAGCAGTTCTTCGTAACTACGCGCGGTGATCACCTCAAAACCCCAGCCACTGAGCAACACCGCCATGGCCTGACAGATCGATGCTTCATTATCAATCACCAGCGCCCGGCGTCCCCGAAATTGCTGATTGCCCAACAAGGCCAATCCCGGTGTGGTTGCCTTGCGGGACAGCTGGCGGCGACCATAAGGCACCAATACCGAAAAACAGGAGCCAAAGCCAAGTCGGGACTGCACCTTGATCGGATGCCCCAGAATACCGGACATTTTATCCACGATCGCCAACCCCAAACCCAACCCCTTGTCCCGCGCCGTGTCTTTCTGGCTGCCGCGATTAAACTCAAGGAATATCTCCTCCAGCTTGTCTTCGGCAATCCCCACACCGGAATCCCAGACCTGTATTTCCAGCCCTTGTGGACGACGGCGACAACCGAGAGAAATCTTGCCCTCGCGGGTATAACGCACGGAATTGGTCAGGAAGTTACGCAGAATACGGGCTAACAACTGTGAGTCGGTCAGGATCACCGCTGAAGTGGCGACAAACTCAAACGCCAGCCCGGAATCCGCTGCCAGCGTACGATATTCATTGGCCAGATTCCCCAACAGGTCCCCGGCACTGAAAGCCGTAATATCGGGTTTGACGACCCCGGCATCCAGCTTGGAAATATCCACCAGCGCCGCCAGCAGACTTTCGACATCTTCGAGTGAATAATTCAGCGAAAACACCAGTTGCCGGGTACGCTCATCCAGATTGTGTTCCATCAAGGAAGCACAAAACAGCCGCGCAGCATTCATCGGCTGCAACAGGTCATGGCTGGCCGCGGCGAGGAATTTGGTTTTGCTGTGGTTGGCTTTTTCGGCTTCCTGCTTGGCATCCCGCAGGCGATGCTCCATTTGCACCCGCTCTTCGATCTCCTGCAGCAGCTGGCCATTCAGCTCCGTCAGCTCCTTGGTGCGGTCTTCGACCCGTTGCTCCAGGTGTTGATAGGCCTGGGTCAGTGCCTCGGAAGTCCGGCGGATTTCAGTAATATCCTGAATCAGCACATAAAACCCCTGCACCTCTCCCTGACTGTCGATTTCCGGCACATAGTTTTTGACCACATGGCGGATTTCGCCATCCGGAGCGGGATCGGTGATTTCAAAATTCACACTGCGCCCACTGAGCGCCCGTTCGATATAAGGCCGCAAGCGCCGCATCTGCTCCGGCTGGATAATCTCTTCCATGCGGCGGCCGAGGATATCTTCGCGCTCATAACCGTACCAGGTTTCATAGGCACGGTTGGAAAACATAATACTGAGGTTCTTGTCGACATACCCAATCAGCGCCGGCACGGTATCGGTGATGACCCGGATACGTTGTTCACTCTCGGCCAAGGCTCTTACCGCCCGGCTGCGTTCGGTGATATCGGTATAGGTATTGACGAACTCACCATCGGGCATCGGATGGGTACGGATTTCCAGCACCCGGCCATCCGACAACACCTGCTCCAGCTGCAGGCAAGGCCTGCCCTGCCCGTCTTTTGACAAGGGGTTGAGGTCATCCACTTCGGTCAGCTGCATCATGCCAGAGAAACTGAAGCCGGACTCCAGCACCGCCTTGCTTAACCCGGTCAGTTCGGCAAAGCGGTGATTCCAGGTTTCCAGGTGCTGGGCCTGATTGACCAGCACCACTCCCTGCGAAAGTTTATCGAGGGTATTTTGCAGGGTACGGGACTTGGTCGCCAACGCCCGTTCGCGCAACGCCCGTTCATTTTCGATCAGCGCGCTGATGTCCTTGTACAACACCACCAGACCGCCATCCCGTGTCGGCCGTTCACTGACATGCACCCAGGCACCGCTACGCATATGGAAGACCTTGCCATCCCCCGGCAAGGCACCATAACCAGTGCTGACCGCTTCACCATAATAACGGTCAATCAAGCGGTAGTGCTGCGACAGTTTATGGATCTGCTGCTGTTCCATACCGGGGGAAATTTCAATACCGGAGCATTGCCAGAACTGGTTGAAACGGGAGTTAGCCAGCACCAGCTTGCGGTCGGCATCGTACAGCACAAAGGCATCGGAAATGCTTTCAATCGCTTGTCGTAACAGATCGTGGGCATTGGTGGCGGCGGCATTGGCCCGTACCAGCTCGACGTTGGTACTTTTAAGGCTGTGCATCGCTTCATTCAGCGCCTCGGTACGTTCACGTACCTGCTCCGCCAGATAGACCGAGTGCTTGAAGTTATCGTAGGCACCGTCAGAATTTTCCGGCCCGGCTTCAACCCGGTGCATCAGCGCCTGATTGATTTTTTCCAGCCGCTGGTTTTTGTCTTCAAGTTCGGCCAGGCGCCGCTTGAGTTCATCGACCTCTGCACTCAATAGTCATTTCCTCCCAGTGCCACACCGGTGAACGTCTGGTTCAAATGCATGCCGTTAAACTGTTCCCCATAGGTGTTAAAACCAATCACCTTATGGTGCGCAAACATGGTGGACGCGGTCTCAAGCAAGCCAAGATGCTGCAGCTCCAGCCGCCGAAAAATACAATCATAGCCCAGGATCAACTGCGGCGTGCCGATGCGCTGGCTGATGTCGTCGAATAAACCATCCAGCTGCGCCAGCATGTCATCTGACCGTGAACACGTCAGTACAATGCCAGTATCCACCGCACAATAAAAAGACAGGCTGTTGTCCGGGTTCACTTTCTGAATGGCGCGGGGGTAATAGCGCTCACCGATTTTTACCGACAAGGGGTTCAGGGCAAATATTTGCGGATTCAAAGTCTCCAGCGGAATATTCAATACCCGGGCGTATTCCAGGGCAGCGGGTTCGGCGTTGATCTCAAATACCCGCCGTTCCAGTGGATCGGCATTGGTCACCACCAGCTTGTCATCGGTCGGCAGCAGATGATGAATACTGAAGGCCTCAAAATCAAAGGCGGTATTCACCAGTAACAGAATGGCGGCGTTGGTATGGAAACGGCCGTCATAATACACATGGGTTTTGTTATGGCACATATCATCGGCCGCCGACCCTCCCAGCAAGGGAATACTGCCGAGGTGTGCGTTCAGCAAACGCAGCAAGCGCTCTTCTTCTACCGACAGTCCGTCCAGCAAGGTCAGGGCAAAGGTATTGCCCTTGATGGGCGCAACCTGCTGCTCACGGCAGTGGTCGAGCATCTGGTGAATCAGCCCCTGGGCATCAGCAAAGCTGAAGCGGGCCAGATCGGACATCAGGGCCGACTGGATCGCAAACGATGAAGCCGGAAATCCAATCGCGGTAATACTGCCGCTGCAATACCCCAGCGGCGAGATTTCTCCGGCGGTGGTACAGCCCACCAGGTTAACACCGGAAAAACACTCGCCCAGCGCCTTGGCCAGGGCTTCAAAGTCAAAATCGTTGGAGCAGAAAAACACCACCTGACTCAGCTCGATACCCGCCAGTTCCTGCAATAACTCTTGCGCGGCAACCTCTGGATCCTGGCTGGCTGAACAGGCTGTTTTTATGCCATCGTACTGTTTGGGTTGTAATGCCAGCATCGTTTCCACCTTCCTGCCTCCACACCACTCAGGATATTCTTTCCATAGCGCATGAGTTTACTTAACCGCAAAGGGCAGGAACATGCTACTTCCGACCCGGTGCTTCCTCTGTTGGCACATTCGTTTGGCTGAGTTCACGACTCTGCCCCGATTCACCAGCCCTTGCCATTCAATACTGCCGGACATACTTCATCTGAAAGTACGTCATTTATAACCGTTTTGTTTATAGTCGTTTGTGCATAAGCCGTTTTTTATAGTCGTTTTTTACAGTCGTTTTATCGCCAGCGGCCACTAAACCAACCACAAAACCAGCCACTAAACCAGCCACTAAACCAGCTACAAAAAAGGGACAGCCGTAGCCGTCCCTTGTTCCGATTTTTCAGGCAGTGCTTATCTATAAAACACTCAGAAAGTAACAACCGCGCCCAGTGCGACGGTTGTTGTATCCGCCGTAGCGGTCTCGGCTTTATCCCATTCGCCCACCAGCGTCAGATTGCTGTTGATGGAATGGAAAACGGCCAGGGTTTTGTTCTCCAGATCCAGATCAGAACCACCGTCGGTAGTGCCGCCGTCGTTCTTGCCCTTGGACACCACAAAGCGGTTATCACCGTGGGTATAGGATGCTTGCAACAAGGTGCCATCCACTTCTGCGCCATCAGAGGTAACCAGATTACTCAGACCCGCCGCGCCAACGCCTTCAGCGGTAAAGCCGGAAGCAGTCAGGGCCAACCCCGCCACCTTGACATTCAGACCGTAAGACACGCCGCTGGAAGTCAGTTTGGTACCGGCTTCTTTCGATTCCTGGTTCATATAACCCACCCAGGCTTTGGCGGTAGCACCATCAAAGTCCATATCGTAGGTTGCTTCGGCTTCGATACGGGGACGGCTTTCTTCCGATGCCGTTGAACGCTTGGCCGGGTCCATCAGACCCACAGCCAGGTTAAAGCCTCCCATGGCCGGCATGCGGTAGGTAATCTGGGAGTTAGGGAAAGGATACAGATAGCCGGTACCAATATTACCGAAAGACACGTTGTTGCCATCGTCAGTGGTGGTGATGGTCTGACCAAAGCCCAGCAACATTTCATCGCCAAAAATATTGGCGCGGTTAAACAGTGCGAAATCCTTACCCATCAGAATCTGGCCAAAATCACCATCGACTGTGGCATAGAACTGCCGCACATCAATCATGGAATCGGTCAGATTGGAGTTACCATCGTTGATGGTGACCCAGAAAGAAGAACGGCCGCCCATGGTCAGGCCATCCACTTCTTTACTGAAATTAAAACCGATCACATTGGGTAAAAAGCCCATTTTGACACGGGACTGGGATACATCATTGGTACCGTCAGCACTGCTATCACTGTTGACATAAAAGGTATTGAACAAACCATCCACAGAAAAGGTGGTCGCCTCCTGGTCGTACAGCGTGATAGCGGCAGACGCCTGTGCGCTGATAGCTACCGCCGCTGCCATTGGCAGCAACTTGAAGATTTTATTATTTTTCATTTTGTATGGCCCTGATAGTGTTGTTTTTGTCGTACAGGGTCAGGGTCCTGCGTTTTCTGCGGCGCTGTTGGCTACCGTACAGAAAAAAGATGGTTCAGGCCGGTCAGGCCCGAACCATCTTAAACAGGAACACTCTGAAGCGGTGCAGGACTCTCGCCCTGAACAACGTTGGCCACTATCCGTTGTCTGTATCGTTACCGCTATCATCCCTTTAACGACAATCACGCCCTCTTTGGTTGCACTTCATTGGTGCACAGAAATCCCGATTCTAAAGTCGCGACACCTAAAACCTTAGTATTAGAAATACGCCGCGCCGCGACCCGGCGCGCAGGCCATGGTGCCCTCGTTCCACACCATATGCCCCACGCCATATAAGGCTTTAGTAGGTCATTATCAGGCCCCAAAGAAGCATTGAGCCTGTCGCCCTGCTGCCTAGGATGGGGGGATTGTCATAAAAATAATAATCGAGGAATTCTTATGCGACCCTGGTACGCACACGTTCTGTTGTGGGCCTGCTTGTGCAGTCTCGCCAGCTGGCCAGCCACCAGCACGGCCAATGAACCAGTGGATCATTCGGTAGCACCAACCGCCATCCATGATTTGATCCAGCAGCTGTTTCCCAAAGCCACCCGTATTGAAGCCAAACAGCAAGACTACCCGGTTTACCCGGTCTATCAGCTGAATGAACTGTTGGGTTACGCCTACGAATCTGCCGATCTTGTTGATTTGCCAGGTTTTTCCGGCCGACCGATCCGGTTGTTGATCGGCCTGGGTGCCACCGGGCAATTCACCGGCATCCATATCCTCGAACATCACGAACCGGTTTTTCTACACGGTCTGGGGCAGGAGCCGCTGTTCCGGTTTATCAACCAGTACGAAGGCCGTTCACTGACAGAGCATATCGTTATCGACAGCAACAAGGCCGGTGGTAATGCCACCGACGGCGTGGTCTATTTTGATGGCGTCTCCAAAGCCACGGTATCGGTCATTATCGTCAACGATACGGTGTTATCGTCGGCGCTCAAGGTCGCCCGGCACAAGCTGGAAGGTTTTGCCCAGGCTGCGGCCACCCAGCCGATCATGGACAAATATGAACCACTGAACTGGCAAGAAATGCTCGACCGGGGCTACATCGGCTATTGGCGTCTGGATCAAGCAGATGCCGAACGGGCATTAGGCACCGACCTTGGCAGCTACCCTTCCCTGAGTAATGCAGAAGAAGACGAAGCCTTTACCGAACTCTGGTACGCCTATATCAACGCCCCCTCCGTTGGCCGCAACCTGCTGGGTGATGAAGGTTTTGCCCAGCTGCAGGCATCTCTCAAGCCGGGCCAACAAGTGCTGGCGGTTATGTCACGAGGACTGTTCACCCATGTACCGGCTGATTTCCGCCCCGGTACCGTACCCGGCCGCCTGGCGCTCCAGCAAAGCCAGTTGGCGGTCGAAATGCGTGATATGGACGCGCTCGATCGCAATATCCAGCTGGTCGCCGATGGCATTCCATCCTTTACCCAGGCCAACCTGTTTCAGGTCGGTGGCAACGCCGGTTTTAACCCCGGAGCCGAATCCGCCCTGATACTGAACATGGAGATGCCCCGCAACCACCTGATCACCGACCGGGCACATTTTGAGATTCCGGTAACCTTGCCCGCTGAACTGTTTGAGCAGGTTGAAATAGAAACCACCACCCGGGCACCACTCTGGGTCGGCCTGTGGAAAGATCGCTGGCTGTCAATCACGCTGCTGACCATCAGCCTGATTCTGTTAACCATCCTGTTCAGCTGGCAGCGGTATTTCACCCGTTTCCCCCGTGCGATGCATGTTTTTCGCTGGGGTTTTCTGGTGTATACCGTCGCCTATCTCGGTTTTTATGCCCAGGGGCAGCTGTCGGTCGTCAATATCTATACCCTGCTGCTGAACCTGTACGACGGCTTTAACCTTGGTATCTTCCTGCTCGACCCGGTGATTTTTATTCTGTGGAGCTACACCTTTGTCAGTCTGTTTATCTGGGGACGCGGGCTGTTCTGTGGCTGGCTTTGCCCCTTTGGGGCCTTGCAGGAAATGGCCTCAGCACTGGCCAAACGGCTGGGCATTCGTCAACGGCGTATCCCTGAACCCCTGCACCGCAAGCTGATTCTGATCAAGTACCCGATTCTGGCCGGACTGGTCGCAACCGCGTTTTATTCCCTGACGCTGGCGGAACAACTGGCCGAAGTCGAACCCTTCAAAACCAGTATTACCCTCTATTTTTATCGCGCCTGGCCCTTTGTGCTGTACGCCGTCGCCTTGCTGGTGGCCAGTATGTTTGTGCACAAATTCTACTGCCGTTATATGTGCCCACTCGGTGCCGGTCTGGCCATTATTGGCAAACTGCGCCGCCTGAACATGCTCGACCGTGTGGATATGTGTGGCACGCCGTGCCAGCTGTGTAAACGCCGTTGCGAAATCAACGCCATTCGCAAGGATGGAGAAATCGACTACGACGAGTGCATCCAATGCCTGGAATGCGTCGTGATTCTGCGCGACGACACCCAGTGTGTAGACAGCATCAGTGCGCGAAAAAAGGAGCAGCGGCAAGCCAAGGCCAGGTTACTGGCAACCGATGCGGCACAATAACAACATCAGCAAGCACAACCTGTTGCGACCAGAATGATCGCAACAGGTTACGCACACCAAGGACAGCACGTGCAAGGACAGCCTGGCCAGTTACAGTAACCAGAACACTTCGCCGTCATAATGATAGCTCTGGCATTCACTGCTGATCACATTACCGTTGTAACTGATGTTGGCGGTGGAGTCGCTGACGCCCGTAAAACGATTGTCAGACAGATTGATTTGCGCGGTCAGGGTATTGTCTATGGTGAAGAGTTCGTTCATATACACACGATAATCGGCACTGAGCTGGATAAGATTGCCAGACTGGCTGACAGACTGGGGGTCCGGCATTTGCCAGTAACCCCAGTGGTCACCGACAAAATGGCCAGCATCCAGCTCAATGACAAAAGGGGCGTAATCGTAACCGAGACTCATCGGGTGACTGTCGTCATCACAGTCCGTGATCATAATGTCTGAGAACACCAGAGCCAGATGCTCGGTACTGCTCATATCCAACAGGTGACGGCTGACATCAGACAGCGTCAGCTGATAGTCAACCTGGCCTTCGTCATAGCTATCATCGTCTTCATCCTCGTAAGTCACATTGGGATAAATGGCAATACGGTATGTCAAGCCAGCACTGACCGGAAATATAATCACCTGATTACCACTCCACTCAAATGACAAGTCACCTGCTGGTTGAGCGTTATATTCCACCACCTCAAGTGCTATATCGCCAGAACTGCCTTGTAGAAACTCACTATGCAGGATCACACTGATATAACCGCTGGCCGGGGCGGTATAAAGATAGTAATGATGGTCCGGTTCATCGTAGTCAATTTCTTCATCATAAATGATCGATGCTTGTACCAGGGTATTGTGTGCAAGCTCCGTATTCTCACCATCGTAACTGGCTCTGCTCAAGGTCGGATTGGTATCCTCCAGCAGCGGGGTGATACCGGAAGAATCGCCACCATCACCGCTTGAGCCACCACTACTGCCAGTGCCAGAAGAACCGCCACAAGCGCTGAGCAGCAAAGAAAAAACAACAGCCGTAAACCGTAGACGTGCTTTCATACAACAGACTCCTTATCAGGGTATTTCTGTTGTCAACGCAGTCGCTCAACATTGGTTGACACTTGTTGGCTCTAACATACCTATCCAGAAGTCTCTTTGTGATGGAGTCGACAATATTCTATATTGGACAATCGTACCCGTGCAGGACAGTGGTGAGGACAGTGGTGGCCGCCGCTGTTGCCACAGTCTGTCTCTTTGGCGGGTAATTAACTGTCAGACGTTCTGGAAAATAATGTCAATAGCCACTGCGCAACAGCAAGAATCTACCGCCCGACTAACCCCTTGGCACTAGATACCTAACGCTATCGTAGCCTTTACCTCAGGTAAGGAACCGGTTTACTGTCTTCCATTATTACAAGAATAATGACGCACTCTGCGCATACGCTTCGGGACCCTCTATTTATGTCTGATTCCATTTCCAATCTGAGAAAGTTTGTTGCCCCGGAGATTATCTTTGGCGTCGGAGCCCGCAAAACCGTAGGTAACTTCGCCCGGAATTTTGGCGCCCAGCGGGTATTGATCGTCACCGACCCCGGTGTAATCGCCTCCGGGTGGGTCGCCGATGTACAAAACAGCCTGCAGGAAATGGACATTGATTACCGGGTTTTCTCCGCCGTCAGTCCCAACCCCAGAACCGAAGAAGTCATGGCCGGAGCCGCCTTCTATAATGAAGAAGGCTGCAACCTGATTGTTGCCGTGGGCGGCGGCAGCCCGATGGACTGCGCCAAGGGCATTGGCATTGTCTCGGTCAACCGCCAGCATATTCTCACTTTTGAAGGAGTCGACCGCATTCATTCGCCGATTCCGCCGCTGATTTTTATTCCGACCACCGCAGGCACTTCGGCAGACGTTTCCCAGTTTGCCATTATTTCCGACCAGAACAGCCGCATGAAAATCTCTATCATCAGCAAGGCAGTGGTACCGGATGTTTCCCTCATCGACCCGGAAACCACGCTGACGATGACGCCCTTTTTAACCGCCTGCACTGGCATCGACGCCATGGTGCATGCCATCGAAGCATTTGTATCCACCGCCAGCGGCCCACTCACCGATACGAATGCCCTGGAAGCCATCCGCCTGGTGGCCGGCAACCTGCCCGCGCTGGTCGACAACCCTACCGATATTGCCCTGCGCGAACAGCTGATGCTGGCGTCACTCAAAGCCGGGCTGGCGTTTTCCAACGCCATTCTGGGGGCCGTACATGCCATGTCCCACAGCCTCGGCGGTTATCTCGATTTACCGCATGGTCTCTGCAACGCCATTCTGGTCGAACGAGTGATAGACTATAATTACAGCCATGCAGAAGATCGCTTCCGGGTGATTGCCGAAACCCTGGGCATCCAGACCAAAGGCCGGACCAGTACCGAAATACGCCGCCAGTTGGTCGACAACATCAGCCAGCTCAAGGCCAGAGTGGGTCTGACCCAGAACCTGGGGCAATCCGGCGTGCGGTTGGCCGATATTCCGGAACTGTCTGGCAAAGCACTGACCGACCCCTGCATTCTGACCAACCCCAGAAAATCCAGCAAACGAGATGTAGAGGTGGTCTATGAGGAAGCGTTATGACCCAGCCTCTGACGTGAACAACGAGCCGCAAAACAGCAACGAGCACAATGCAGAGGACCAGGCCCTGGTACAAAACCTGATTGGCCTTGGAGCCTTCTCGGCGCGCAAAAGCTACTATCCGGAATTGCTGCAAAAGATTGATGAGCTGGAAAGCGAAAAAGAACGCTATCAATGGCTGTTCGAAAACGCCCTGCACGGCATCTTCCAGGCCAGAGCCAGTGGCGGTATCAGTGGTGCCAACCCGGCCATCGCCCGTATGTGTGGCTATCGGGATGCCACCGAATTCCGCTACTCCGTCACCTCCTTGCGCCACGACCTGTTCCACGATCCGCAAGACCTGGACACACTGATGCAACAGGTAAATCAGCTCGGTCGCCAGCAATCATTCGAAACCCGCTTCAAGCGCAAACTGGGCATGGAACCAGTCGCGGTGTCGATCAACGTGCTGCTGAAAGACCCGCAACAGGGCCTGATCGAAGTCTTCGTGCATGATATTACCGAACGCAAACGCGCCCAGGCCGCCATGGCCCGTATCAATAACGAACTGGAGCAGCGTGTCGAAGTCCGCACCCGGGAACTACAGGCCGCCAAGCAGGAAGCCGAAGCCGCCAACGCCAGCAAAGACAAATACCTTGCCGCCGCCAGCCACGACCTGTTACAGCCAATGAACGCTGCCCGCCTGCTGGTTGCCACATTGCAAGAACGCACACTGGATAACGACAACCGGGTTCTGGTTGAACGTATTCACACCGCCCTGACCGGTGCCGAAGAACTGCTGGCCGACCTGCTGGATATTTCCCGCCTCGATGCCAATGCCGTAACCCCCGATCATGAAGAGTTTGCCGTCAACGACCTGCTCAAAACCCTGTACAGCGAATTCCAGACCCAGGCCCATCAAGCCAATCTCGAATTGCATATGGTACCCAGCAGCCTGCGTATCCGCAGCGACCCGCGCTTGTTGATGCGCATCCTGCGCAACTTCGTCAGTAATGCCATTCGCTATACCCCCACCGGGCGGGTACTGATAGGTTGTCGCCGCCGTGGCGACCAGCTGCAACTGATGATTTGTGACTCCGGGCCGGGGATTGCCGAACACCAGCGTACAGAGATTTTTCGGGAATTCCGCCAGCTCGACAACGCCAACCAGGGGCGCAGCAAAGGCGTTGGCCTCGGCCTCGCCATTGTTGAACGTATCGCCCGTATGATGGATCACCCGGTGGCCATTCATTCACGGGTTGGGATTGGCAGCTGTTTCTCCGTCACCGTGCCACAGGCAAGTGTTGATGACCCACAAGGCCGCCACTCCGCCAATCGTGCCGACACCGTGCCGGAAGGTCTGGCCGCCAGTGCTCGTCTTAATCGGGTGCGGGTACTGGTGATCGATAACGAGGAAACCATTCGTCTCAGTATGAAAAGCCTGTTGCAGGCCTGGGGGTGTAACGTGATTACCGCCAGTAATGGCGAAGTCGCCCAGGATGCCTGGCACAACTTCTGTCCGGATATTGTACTGGCGGACTATCATCTGGATCACGATGAAACCGGCACCGGCGTGATACGCACTCTGGCAGCCGCCGACAGCAACGTTATGGCAACCCCCCTGATCGTTATTACCGCTGACCGCAGCGATACCGTGCGTCAGGAAATCACCCGACTGGGAGCCACCCGTCTGAACAAGCCGGTCAAACCGGCCAAGCTCCGCGCCCTGATGGCCTATTTACTGGAACAATAACCCGAAAAACCCGTAAACCCGGAGCAAACACGTCAGGCCCCCTGTCTGGCGTGCCTTACGAACCAGCCAGATATTGCCCCAGTGCCGTCTGGATGCCCGTTGTCAGCGTTGCCAGATCGTCATTGTCCATCACAAATGGCGGCATCACATAAACACAATCGGCAAACGGCCGCACCCAGATCCCCTGCGCTACACACAAGGGCTGCAGTTCTGCCACATTGGCCAACTGCTCCAGCTGCACCACACCAATCGCTCCAAGCACCCGGACATCACGAATACCGGCCTGACCTCGCAACGGCGACAAGCCCTGCTCCAACTGCTGTTCGATACGCTGTACCTGAGCCTGCCAATCCGAATCCAGTAACAAGTCGATACTTTCACAAGCCACCCGGCATGCCAGCGGATTCCCCATAAAGGTCGGGCCGTGCATAAAACAGCCAGCTTCTCCCTGGCTGATGGTAGTGGCAATTTCGGTGGTTGCCAGTGTGGCAGACAGCGTCATATAACCACCGGTCAGAGCCTTGCCCACACACAGGATATCTGGCGAAATAGCGGCATGTTCACAGGCAAACAGCTTGCCGGTGCGGCCAAACCCTGTGGCGATTTCATCAGCAATCAACAGCACATCAAACTCATCACACAAACGTCGGGCGGCGCGCAAATAGTCGGGATGATAAAAACGCATCCCCCCCGCCCCCTGCACAACAGGCTCCAGAATCAGCGCGGCCAGCTCCTGGTGACAGCTCTCCAGCTTCTGGCGCAACCCGGCAATGTCCGCCGCCAGTACCGATGTATCTTGCGGCTGGTCAGCATTGGGGTAAACAGCCTGCGGTTCAGGGACAAAGTGCTGGGCCGTCAGGACTCCGGCAAACAGATGGTGCATTCCCCGACGTGGGTCACACACCGACATCGCCCCCATGGTATCGCCATGATAACCACGCTCCAGCGCCAGCAGTCGTTGCTTGGCCGGTTTTCCCCGCGCCTGCTGGTACTGGATGGCCATTTTCATGGCCACTTCAACCGCCACCGAGCCGGAATCGGCCAGAAAGACCTTGTCCAGCCCCGCTGGTGTCAGGGCCACCAGCCGCCGCCCCAGCTCAATCGCCGGGCCATGGGTCAGACCGCCAAACATCACATGGGACATGTTCTCCAGCTGCTCGGTGGCAGCCTGATTCAGACGCGGGTGATTGTAACCATGTACCGCACACCACCAGGAGGCCATGCCATCGATCAGCTCGCGACCATCGCTCAGGCGTAACCGTACACCACTGGCAGAAGCCACCTGCCATACCGGAGCCGGGGTGGTCATCGAACTGTAGGGGTGCCATAAATGCTGGTGGTCAAATTCGCTATCGCTTAACGCCGGGTTTGACCAGGGTTTGGCGCTGGAGTGGTCATGGCCTGTCATCATCTGCTCTCACTGAAATCAATGGCAGAAAGGTTAACGGATTTCAGCCATTAACTCCGCTACAACCCGATAACAGATCGATTCAACGGCGTGATTTCCTCTTTTGAGCTAAACAGTCGGAGCCAGCCTCACCATTAGTAAACCAAACCGGGCTGACCGTATTGACCTGTTCTGTCACCGTCTTATTGTCAAGCAACCCAATACTGCCTTTTAATCGCCACCTGACCGCCACCTCATCAACAGGTTAATCCGCTCCCATGCCCAATTCCTGCTCCACGCCCTGGCAACGTCGTCTCAATCACGCCAGTCAACAGCGCCGCCAACTCGACCAATGGCGTCAGCGTTCAACCCTCAATAGCCAGCAAGGGCCAGTGGTTCAACGCAATGGGCAGCCGCTGATCAATTTTTGCAGCAATGATTATCTTGGGCTGGCGATGGGTGGTGCCAACGCCCTGGCGCAAAGCGCCCAGCGCTGGGGCCTGGGAAGCGGCTCGTCGCATCTGGTATGTGGCCATTCCAGCGCCCACGACGAACTGGAACGAGCGCTGGCCAGGCACACTGGCTATCCGGCCGCGCTGCTGTTTTCCACCGGCTATATGGCCAATGTCGGCTGCATCAATGCCCTGACCCAACGCGGCGACCTGATTCTGCAAGACAAGCTGAACCATGCTTCACTGATCGATGGGGCGTTACTCAGCCGCGCCGATTTTCTGCGTTACCGCCATCTGGATTACGATCAGCTGCAACAACGGCTGATACAGCGCCAATCGCTGATGCAACAAGCACAACAAGAGATAGCAAAACAACCACTGACACTGGTGGTCAGCGACAGTATTTTCAGCATGGATGGCGACCTTGCCGATGTCGCCCGGCTCAGCCAGATTTGCCAGCAGCAACAGGCCTTGTTGATGGTTGATGACGCTCACGGGCTGGGGATTATTGGCAAACAAGGTGCCGGGGTGCGTTCGGCCTTTGATCTCAGCAGCGAACAACTGCCGGTGTACATAGGCACATTGGGTAAAGCCCTTGGCGGCTTTGGTGCCTTTGTCGCCGGTGATCAGGCACTGATCGATTATCTGGTGCAGTTTGCTCGCCCCTATATTTACACGACTGCGTTACCGCCAGCGGTGGCCGAAGCCATGCTGTCGAACCTCGAACGCCTGCAAGACGATAGCTTGCGACACACATTACACCAGCATATTGGCTATTTTCGCCAACGTGCCAGCCAGCTCGGGCTTGCCCTGATGCCGTCAGAATCCCCGATTCAACCCTTGATGATTGGCGACGAAGCCAGCGCCATGGCCATCAGTACCGAACTGCAGCAGCGTGGCCTATGGGTAACAGCCATTCGACCACCGACCGTTCCCAATGGCAGCAGCCGTCTACGTATCACCCTGACCGCAGCCCATACCACCGCCCAGATTGACCAGTTACTGACAGCACTGGATGAGCTGATACCAGAGTCGCTGCGCCTCCCCGCAGCCGACATCCGGTCATCAGACCCACAGGGAGAGACATTGTGAACCCGGCCGATATCTGGCAACCACTGGCCGCCGCCGCCCATTCACAATCCAGTGCGGATACCGGCCCCGTATGGTACTGGCTCCCCGGCTGGGGATTCAAAGCCACCGTATTTGAGCCATTACTGAGTCGGTTGCCCGGTGTGCACCTGGGCCTCGACTATCCGGTGTTTTATCAACAGCTGACCCGGTTCAACAGCACACCGGTATGCAGCGATGCCACCCGCCTGCTGCAACAATCCGCGACGGCCGATGCGATCTGGGTCGGCTGGTCGTTGGGCGGCGCGCTGGCCCATGCCGCATTAAGCCAACCGTCGGCCCAGCAAACCAAACCGGCCATCAGCGCACGGGCATTGTGCACCATGGCCACGGGCCATCATTTCTTGAGCCAGCCAACAGCCCCGCAGCAGGGTATGGATGCCGCGGCCTTTACCGGCTTCCGCAACAGCCTTGAGCGCTTCCCGGCCAAAACCCTGAAACGCTTCCTGGCGTTATGTTGCCAGGGAGCGGAGCAAGCGCGCAGTAATATGACCACCCTTGCCAACGCCCAACTGGACAGCACCCAGGCCGCACTGCTCGCCACCTCGCTGGACTGGTTAACCCAATATCAGCTGGACGATGCACAGCTCGACAAACAGCAGCCCGGCATGCCCCGACTGGCCTGTTACAGCCAGCAGGATGCCTTACGCCCAGCCGGATTAACCTCCAGCCACGGCTTGCTGGCGGAGGCCGGCCAGAGCCACGCACTGCTGGTGGAAGAAACGACGATTCCTTCCCTGCAAGACGCCCTGCTCCAACTGCTTGATCACAGCGTCGGAACACCACAATGAAGCCACCCCTGATGCGTAATAAACGCCAGGTCAGCCAGCAGTTCAGCCGCGCCGCCAACAGCTATGACCAGGCCGCCACGGTGCAGCAATGGGCACAACAGCAATTAATGCACTACCTGCAACAACAGCAACCGGAAGGCCTGCACGGACACTGGCTTGATATCGGTTGTGGTACCGGTACCGCCTTCGAGCCGCTGTCGACTCTGGGGGCCGAGCATATTACCGCGATCGATATGGCCGCAGGCATGCTGACGGTTGCCCGCCAGCGGCCGCTTTACCCCCATGCCGCGGCCACTGGTGAGCTGACTTCCCGCACCCTGCTACTGGCCGATGCAGACCAACTCCCGCTGCCTGACGGCCGTTACCGGAATACCGTCACGAATGCCAGCACCGACGCAAGCCAGCAGCCCCCTTGTGGTGCCATCTCCAGCCTGATGCTGCAATGGAGCGAACACCCGCAACAGACCCTGACCGAGTGGTATCGAGTACTGGCACCGGGGGCCACGCTGGCCATCGCCACACTGTTACCCGGCACCCACGCCGAAATTGCCGCCACCTGGCAACACATTGATCATTTCCGCCATATCAATCACTTTACCAGTGACACAGAGCTGGCCAGGGCGCTATTACAGGCCGGTTTTATTATTCAGCAACAACGTCAGAGCTGTTATCAGGAGCATTACCCGGACACTCTCAGCCTGTTAAAAGCGTTAAAAGCCATTGGTGCCACCAACGTCAACAGTGACCGTCGCCCTGGTCTGGGCGGTCGCCAGCTCATTCGCTTGTTTGACCAGTACTACCCCAAAGCGGCCAACGGCCAGTGTCCCCTGAGTTACCAACTGGGCTGGATACTGGCCACCAAACCTGATCACGGATAACCCCATGACCCATACGACTCCCCCTTCCACCACCGGGCCAGCCCTGCCTCCGCGCCGCCTTTTTATTACCGGCACCGACACCGATGTGGGTAAAACGCTGGTATCTGCCGCCTTGCTGGCTGCCGCGAGCAGAGCCGGTTATCGCACTTTTGGGCTGAAACCCGTTGCCGCGGGATGCACATGGATGGCCAGCCCGGACCAACCGCAGCAACCACAATGGTGTAATGACGATGCACTGCTGTTACAGCGTTTCAGTAGCGTCGAGCAGCCCTATACCAGTCATAACCCGGTTGCCTTCCAGGCTGCCATAGCCCCTCATATTGCTGCCCGCCAGGAACAGCGGCCATTACATCTGGATCAGCTGACCCAGGCCTGTATAAACTCTCTCGACAGTGCCGGAGCCAATTTTGAATTGATCGAAGGTGCCGGGGGTTGGCTGGTGCCGATCAACACCAGCCATTCACTCGCGGATCTCGCCGTTGCCATCGACCGCAGCGCTGACCGTCAGCCACTGGAAGTGATTCTGGTGGTGGGTTTACGGTTGGGTTGTATCAACCATGCCTTACTCAGTGTTGAAGCCATTCGCGCCCGGAGCCTGACGCTCACAGGCTGGATCGCCAACAGCCTGAATCCCTCCATGGTGGTGGAGCAGGATAATCTCGACTATCTAACCGAGGTACTGAGCCAGCAACGTATCCCCTTGCTGGGCCATGTGCCTTACCAGAGCACTCTGGCCAGTCCAGATGATATTTCAATCCAGCAGGCTGTCGATACCAAAGCCGAAGCCGCAATGATGGCCAGCCAGTCACTGGCTGCCATGTTCCGGGAATAACCACCAGCCTGCTACACAAGACCGGCGTCCGGCATCATCTCCCCCTGGATCAGGTGATGCCGCCAACGCAATGCCGTGAAAGTCAACAAATGTAAAAGATCTCACAAATCGGTCGGATTCTTGCCAGCATGCTGACCATCCAACACTATGTTGTCGTATATTAGCCACATAATACGGGTGTAATAGCTACTTGGCCTGACTAACAGCCTGACTAACAGCCTGACTAACAGCCTGACCAATAGCCTGGCTGATAGCCTGAGCAGTTCTGCCATCCAAAGACAGAATCGACGGCTTAATCCCTATAACAATTCCCAATAGCAACCAATAGAAGGACTCTTGATGAATATCATTAGCAAACAACTTATGGCCATCTCTCTTGCCTCTGCCTGTACTTTCAGTGCAGTCGCACACGGCAACGACGAAGTTGAAGACGCCATTGAATACCGCCAGGCAGTATTCCACCTGGTCGCTGCGCATTTTGGTCAAATGGGTGACATGATCAAAGGCAAAAAAGACTTTGACGCCGTGGAATTCCAATACCGCGCCAACAGCCTGGATGCACTGTCAAAAATGCCGATGGAAGGTTTTACCGTACCTGGCTCAGATAAAGGCGATACCAAAGCCAAACCGGCAGTCTGGGAAAAACCGGCACTGTTCGAAGAAAAAATGACCAAGTTCCAGAAAGACTCAAGCGCATTGGCTAAAGCAGCACAATCCGGCGACATGGACACTATCAAGCCTGTCTTTATGGAAGCAGCCAAAAACTGCAAAAGCTGCCACACCGACTTTAAAAACCGCTAGTAGCTGATTCCGGGCCTGACCACGTCAGGCCGGTATGACTCAACCCGCCGACATGGCCAAACCCTGTGTCGTCGGGTACTGCGGCGGGGACTGCCCTGTTACCCGCCGCTCTGTTACATCAACACCTCATCAACATTTCATCAATATCACATAACTTTCTGTCGACTTACCAAATCCACCAGCTGCCCACAATCAGACGGTTACTCACCACCCACAACAGCAAAAATACCACCCAGGCACGCCATGCAGGTACCAGAGTCGGTGCTTCGGCTGCGCTCAAATCGTTCCGTTTGCCGGTAATCATGGCCTGCACCAGAGGCTCACCACGCCATTGATGAAACACCACCGCAGCAACATGCAAAACCACCAGCACAACAATCAGATCAAAATTCAGATGATGCCATTGGGTCAACAGTGTCGCGGTATCTGCAGAGACCATCTCAACCAGAGGTCCCTCGGTAAAAATTTCATCCGTTGCAAAGAGTCCACTGCCCCATTGCGCAGCAATCAACAGCATCAGCGCCACCACCATCAAGGCACCCAGCGGATTATGTCCGGCATGCCGTGGCATTTCCTTGCCGGTCAGCATAGTGCGGGAAAAACGGATCACAGCTTGCGGCCCCGGCACAAACTGGCTGAAACGGGCATTGGAAGAACCAAACAATCCCCACCCCAACCGCGTGATCCAGAGCGCCACCAGACACGATGCCAGGCTCATATGCCAGCCCATTTCACCTTCTTCTGCGGTCCACCAACATCCCGCCAGTAACATCACCTGCAACCAGTGATACCCACGAACAAAACTGTCCCAAACCTTCATAATCACCTTTCTCCTGTCACACCCTGTACTGTATTGCCACAATGGACTGCGGTCAGTTGTACTATCATGTTATGAAATACCGGCTCTTGCACAACACAAGAGCGCTGATTGCTATCTTGATTTGACAGATTTATCCATAATCATGGCCCTGCTGTTGCCCATAACCTGTCAATGACTGGCATAATAAACCTTATGCATGTTGAATGCTGATCGGCAATACAGGCGATCTGGCAACATGCTGATATTTTAAATGTACTGATCAAGGTTACGACATGAGGATTTTCATGAGAACAATCGTCTCGGCAAGCTGCCTTTTACTGCTGACTGCCTGTAGCCATCAATCATATATTCCGTTTACCCAAGAGTTACGTTACAGCGAAGGCTTTAATAACGCCGACCTGCAACAACTGCAGTATTATGTTTGTCCGCCCTTCCGGGCTGAACGCCAGTTCAGAATGGTCGAAAAAAACATATCCAGCGGCAAACTGATTCGTCGTCAAGGACAACTGGTGCATGAAGTGGTAGTACCATCCTGGACTCCCGGCGTTGCTGTTCAGGTCGACGAGAACTTTATGGCGGTCAGCTTTGAAGAAGGTACAGCCCTTACCTTTGGTGTCGAGCAAGGTGTTGCTCAGGGAGATTACACCTCGCTGGGGCGTAATAAAGACAATCACTTCCAGGTGTATTACGACGGTGAGTGGTACTACACCGTGGATAATCAGGCCACAGAATGTGAAGGCCAGCTCTATTCGCAACCACGGTTATGGATAGACGCCGATTCCCTGAAAGAAAAGACCACCGAACGCAAGGTTCTCCAAGGTCGCCGTATCGAATAACACGTTAGGGGTGGCGCTGGCTCTTGCCGTGACGATGCCTGGTTATTGTTTTGCCTGAATAACCTGGCGTCGTCACCAGAACCGGCTTTTGCTTTTCTTTGGTTCTGGTTCTGGTTCTGGTATCAATCTTTTTATTACCGCTGGTTTTTTTCTGTTGTTTTTCTTTCTGCTGGTTTTTCCCCGCTGTTACTGTTCAGCCCAGCCCGTCGGCATCAGCCCCCAATAACTGCTGATAAAACGCATATTCCCGTTGCAATACCGTCGCCCGGTTTTTTTGCTGGCGAAAGCCATGGCCTTCTCCCTTGAACAACACATAATCGGTAATGACCGAGCGCGCTTGCAAAGCCTCAAACAACTGCCGCGTCTGCGGCGGCGGGACAACACGATCCTGCTGTCCCTGAAAAAAAATCACCGGCAGCCGAAAGTGATCCAACCGGAAAATCGGTGAACGCTGGCGATAACGCTGTGCGTCCATAACCGGATCGCCGATCAACCAATGCAGATAGCGGGATTCAAATTTGTGCGTGTGGGCATTTAACAGAGCCAGATCGCTGATTCCATACAGACTGGCACCGCCTCCGATGCCAGCCGCTGCGGCACGGTCATCCGACAAGACCCGCAACACGGTATAGCCGCCGGCACTGTTGCCCCGCACCAGTATTCTGCCCGGTTGTGCCCAGCCCTGAGCCTGGGCGTACTGACAGGCCAACAGCACATCGTCCACGTCTGTCAGCCCCCACTGACCGGCCAAGGCCTGTCGATAACGACGGCCAAACCCACTGCTGCCGCGATAATTCAGCATCAGCAGACCATAACCACGATCACACCAAAACTGCTTTTGTGGATCAAAGCTGCTGTCCGCCATGGCCGTTGGCCCACCATGCAGCTGGATAATCAAGCCCGGTTGATACGCGTTACCGGATACGTCGGTTGCAGCGGTTGGAGGGTAATACCAGCCAAACAGCGTTTGCTCCGCTGTTCCAGGAGCCGGGATCATGCACCGCTGCGGGCGCGTCAGCGTTTGCGGCATTGGGCCGATATCCAGACGGATAAGGCCTTCAGCGGTTCGATCCTCGCCAGCAACAGACAAGTCCCAGCTCACCAGTTGCGTGGGAGAATCCCAGCACTCCCGCAAGGCGTAATAGCGGCCGCTGTGAGTATTCCAGCACAGGCTGTGGTAACGGGCCGTTGCCTTGTGATCCGGTGATAAGAGGGATTCAAAAACACCGCTGCGACGGTTGAGCCAACCGATGCCAGCCTCTCCTTGTTGGAAAAAGCTGGCCACCACCCCATCGGCTCCTGCCACCCAGTGACGTAACCCCAGTTGCCATTGCGCCGTTGCAAATTCAGCCGCCTGGGCATGCACCACTTCGGCGACAGGAGGTGCTGTAAGAGATGTTGCAGGGGATGCCACAGAGGGCGCAAAAAGATAACGGTATAAGTTCCAATAGGATTCATCCTCGGGCTTGCCAGACAGCGCAACGTCACCAGGCTGATCCGACACCACCCACAACTCATCCCCCAGAAAACCCGGCTGGCACAAGGAAACCTCGGCCTGTTGCGGATTGGCGACCGTCTCGACCGCCAGCAAGGCACCGGCGTTGTCCAGTTCGCCCCGTTGTAACGTGGTCGACAACCAGGGCTGATGAGGGTGATTCCAGCACAGCCAGGCCAGATAACGGCCATCGGCCGCAGGCGTCGGGCTGGCATAAAAGTCCCAGCCTTCCGCCAGCAGATGCCGCTCAGCCTGTACTGGCTGACCCGGCAGCGTGACCAATGCCAGCGCCACCAGACGATTGACCGGTTCTTGCGGGGTGCTCGAATGCGCCTCTTCAACCGCCAGCACCCGCTGGTGAAGCTCATCCCACACCAGGTCGCCATAGCGGCAGCCCGGCTGCACAAATAACCGCTGCGGAACCGGCACAGCCTGCAAATCCCCGGTCAGCGTAACCAAGTACAAGCCCTGATCGGCCTCATTCACAAAGATCAGCCCATTGGCAAACAAACACCAGCTGCCACCGCCATATTCATGCACCCGGCTACGGGCAGACATCCCTGCCGGGCTGACCACCACAGGAACTAACGGCTGTTCGTCCAGCGCAGCAACCAGCACCTGATTGGTGGCTGTTGCCGGATCAAACTCAAGCCAGCCCAGCCAGCTGCCGGCGCTGCGCAGTTCCGCCCATTGCTTGCCCTGGGCAGCAGCCTGTTGGGCACTGATGGCCATCATCATCCGCGGGCAATAATATCGACAGCCGCCTGCTGGTTGCGTTTATTACGCGCCAGCAACGGTGACGACGGCGCGACGCCAGCCGCCAACTGCTCCGCCTCGGTACGGGCGGCCACGATCTTGCCGTGGTGCGCCGACTTGCTGCAAACCGGATCGGCATTGGCGGCATCACCAGTAAGCTTGAAAGCCTGACAGCGGCAACCACCAAAATCTTTCTCTTTTTCATCACAGGAGCGGCACGGCTCCTTCATCCATTCATAACCCCGGAAATGGTTAAAACCAGTCGAGCGATACCAGATATCCGCCAGCGCTTCATCCTTGACGTTCGGAAACTGTATGGGCAATTCACGGGCGCTGTGACACGGCAATGCCGTACCGTCCGGAGCAATGGTCAGAAAAATATTTCCCCAGCCATTCATACAGCCCTTGGGGCGCTCTTCGTAATAATCCGGGGTGACAAAAATCAGCTTCGGGCCACGGCCATCCAGTTGATCCCGATATTGGTTGGTAATGGCTTCAGCCTTGATCAGCTGTGCCTTGGTGGGCAACAAGTGCGCACGATTAATAAAAGCCCAGCCGTAATACTGGGCAATGGCCAGCTCGACAAAATCGGCCTGCAACTCGATCGACAGCTCGATGATTTTGTCGATCTGCTCAATATTGTCGCGATGGATCACAAAGTTCAGCACCATCGGGTAGCCCTGGGCTTTCACCTCCCGCGCCATGGCCAGCTTCTGGGCAAAGGCTTTCTGGCTCCCGGCGAGTTGATTGTTCAGCTCTTCGGTACTAGCCTGAAAACTGACCTGGATATGATCCAGCCCGGCATCACGAAAATCCGACACCCGGCGATCATCCATCCCCAGGCCCGAGGTAATCAGGTTGGTGTAATAGCCCATCTGGCGGGCTTCACGAATCAGCACTTCCAGATCTCGCCGCAGCAACGGCTCGCCACCGGAAAAGCCCAGTTGCGCCGCTCCCATTTTGCGCCCCTGCTCAAACACACTGAGCCACTGGTCGGTGGTGAGTTCGGTGCCACTGCCACTCAGATCAAGCGGGTTGGAGCAATAACTGCACTGCAACGGGCATTTATAGGTCAGCTCGGCCAGCAGCCAGAAAGGGCGGCCCGCAGCGTGGGGGTTATCCGCCGATGGCTGAATAACCGGGCTAGTCAAAGGTGATCCAGTTGTGCTCATGGGCAACTCCCAGAAATTCGATAATATCAGCGCCCAGATCACCGGCTTCCGGGAATTTCTGTTCCAGCGCCGCAATAATATCGGCCCCGGAACGGGTGCCATCCACCAGCGCCATGATTTCTCCAGCACTGCCATTCAGTTGCACCATACCTTCCGGGTACAACAGCACATGGGATTGCTGGCTTTCTTCCCATTGCATCCGGTACAGGCGGTTCATAACCGGTATTTGCTCTGCCCTGATCATCGGTACGCCCCTTTGTGATAACGCACCGGACTGCCCATGCCATCGGCTTCGATATTGTGATACGGCGCGCGCTGGTAATCGTAAGCCATGGTCATCGCATCCAGCATGGTCCAGAGAATATCGAGTTTGAACTGCAGGATATCCAGCGCCTGCTGCTGCTGCTGCCGGGTGACAAAATGATCCAGCGTAACCCGCAAGCCATGCTCAACATCACGGCGGGCTTCGCTCAACCGCCCCCGGAAATACTGCAAGCCTTGAGCATCAATCCAGGGGTAATTCTGTGGCCAGGTATCCAGCCGCGACTGATGGATTTCCGGCGCAAACATTTCGGTCAGCGAAGAACAGGCCGCTTCTTCCCAGCTGGCCCGCCGGGCAAAATTGACATAGGCATCCACCGCAAAACGGACACCCGGCAACACCAGCTCTTGCGACAACATGGTCTCGCGATCAATACCCACCGCTTCGCCGAGCATCAACCAGGCTTCGATCCCGCCATGGGCACCGTCAAAACCATCGTGATCCAGAATCCGTTGCACCCACATACGGCGCTCATCCCGGTCGCGACAGTTGGCCAGAATATTGGCGTCTTTCACCGGAATATTGATCTGATAATAAAAACGATTGGCGACCCAGCCACGAATTTGCGCTTCGTTGCATTCGCCGTGGTGCATCGCCTGATGATAAGGGTGATGAATATGATAAAGCGCCCCTTTGGCACGCAGGCGTTGTTCAAATTCTTCGCGGGACCAGGGCTGCTTGTTGCTGTGTTCTGTCATGGTATGTCTCCACCTCAGGGAGGTTACTGGTTGGGGATATTGTTATTGTTCTGCGCTTCCCCTACTCACCGGCTTTTTACCGCTTGCCGGTGGATATTCTTCTTTTAATGTTCTTTTTATATGTTCTGTTGTAAATATTCTGTTTTTCTTTTGATTCACGCTATTTTAACAGCTAACAGCAGTTAGATGTCGATTTCCATACCGTCCCAGGAAATCTCAACCCCCTGTTCCTCAACCATGGCGCGCTCGGCGGATTCTTCGTTCAGGATCGGATTGGTGTTGTTGATATGAATCAGCACTTTACGCTTGTCCGGGTACTGGGCCAGTACATCCAGCATGCCGCCGTCCCCAGACTGCGCCAGATGCCCCATCATTTGCCCGGTCGACTGACTCAGACCCATATTGATCATTTCATCATCCGTCCACAACGTGCCGTCCACCAGCAGGCAGTCGGCTTGCGCCATCCAGGGCAACAGATGATCTTCAATCACCCCCAACCCCGGCGCATAAAACAGCTTGCCACCGGTGAGAGTATCTTCAATAAACACCCCGATATTATCCCCCGGCATCGGATTACCACGGCGGGGAGAATACGGCGGAGCATTACTATCAAGCGGCATGGCAGTGATTTTCAAAGCTTCCATACCAGGAATAGAGAACGAACGGCCATCCAGCGGAATATCATGATGCCGCGGGCCACCGTTCCATTTTTTCAACATGGTAAACAAGGGAAACCCCGTGCTCAGATCCTCATGCACCGGAGCCGTGGTGTACACGTCGAGCGGCAGACCTTCCCGCAGCATCAGCAAGCCGGTGGAATGATCGATCTGGGCATCCATCAGCACAATGGCATGAATCCCGGTATCGCGATCCTGACGAGCCGGTTGTAATGGCGCAAACGAGGCCAGCTGGGCACGAATATCCGGCGACGTATTGAATAACAGCCAGCGTTCGCCATCCGCAGACACACAAATAGAAGACTGGGTACGGGCGGTCGCCTTGATCGTGCCATCCCGATAACCCTTGCAGTTAACGCAATTACAGTTCCACTGCGGGAAACCGCCACCGGCAGCAGAGCCGAGAACATGAATTTTCATGAGTAAGCCTGTTTATTGTTTTTGTTAGAAACGCACCGCGCATTGTTACCGAGGCTATCGCAGCATTAAAAATGCCCGAAAAAAATGCCCGAAATAGTAACTACCCCGGGCACTTTCAGCCCGCAGCGTACTCGGGCAATCAGGAGTAAACTCCCGTCTTCCAGAGCGTTACCGCTCTGGCAGACATTAGCGGTGGCTGAAGTACATGGTTACTTCGAAGCCGATACGCAGGTCGTTGTAGGCTGGTTTAGTCCACATAGTTGTTTCCTCTTATTGTTATGAAACAGGATTATTCCTGCTCCCTGAACAGCTTCCCAAAGGTGTTTGGTGTTCACCAGAGCACCTTGGGTCTATGGATACACACCGGAGGTCGTACACCCCCTGAATGGGGAATTCCGATGATGGCCACCACCAGCCTTGCAGCACACCGGCACAACGGCCAGTGACCCTTACTGATGATAGAGTCAGTGTCGGCCACCTGCCGGACAGAAAAAAGTCTACTTTAGCGCTCTGAATATAGGCCCAAAGTATTGGTTTTTGACGTGCTAAAGATCCCCACAAGAACCGCTGGCCAACACCTGGGCAAAACCTCGCCCCCTATCATCCCGGCAGAACCTGCACACCTATTTTTGTTGGTTCGCCAATAAATCAAACACCACCCGTGCAAACCCTTGGGCCACTTGTGGATTACTCAGGATCTGCATCATCTGGTTCCGATGTGCGTCAGAGCTGTCCATCACCGCATCATCAACCGCCTGCGGAAAATCGCCGAGAAAGGCCTGCTCCGAGGAGTTGTTGCGAATCTGGTGCATGACCCTATCATTTTCACCCACCTTGTCCGCTACGGTGCGGGCATAGTTGAGCATGTCATCATCGGTCAGGTTATCGGTAACAAACAACTCGTTCAGGCGCTGCAGAATAACCGACAAAAGCTCCTCTTTTTTATCTTTGGCTTTGGCAGAACCAACATCGGTATTAGGGTCAAGCGTGTAATCCGGCGCATCGTCTTTCAGCTTGAGATCCTGCTGGCGAATCTTCGACAGGCGGTAATGGCTCAGGGCGACATTAGTCAGATCGACATCATCATCGTCACTGACTTTTTCCCGCAACATGGGCCGAAGGTGGCGCGCATACAGGCTGAGCTTTTCCAGCTCTTTATCGTCATAATCGACGATCTGTGACATAAACTCATAAAAACGAACAAAGCTGCCCAGATCTTTCTTGAATATCTCCAGTGCGTCTTTTTCCTGCTTGCATTCTTTAAAGCTGTTTTCCGCATTGGCAATCAGCACCGCATCACCAGACGCCTTGCAGCGCTCAAACATCTCTTTTGCTGTTTTATAGGCATCAATAGCCAAGGCGTAACGTTTTTGCCAGCGTTCAACGGCCGGTTTACAGATATTACTGATGGCCGCATTGCTCTTGTTGGGAACAAAAAAAGCCGTACAAAACTGTTCGACCTCACACCAGGTAAAAACACCCTGCGCTTTAAGCTTCTCACACAGGTCATAAACCAGATTGGGATCAGAAACATCGGTAAGTTCAGCGGTTTGATAATAGGGTTGAAAGGCGTCGAGAATATCCTGGGGATCGTTAAAAAAATCCAGTACAAAGGTGCCTGATTCGGCTTTGCCCGGATAGGTTCGATTCAGTCGGGAGAGAGTCTGGACACATTCAACACCACCCAGTTTTTTGTCCACGTACATGGCGCACAGCTTAGGTTGGTCAAACCCTGTCTGAAACTTGTTGGCAACCAGCATCACCTGATAATCATCAGAATCAAAGGCTTTACGCATATCACGCCCTTTGAGCGCGGGATTCATATTGTTTTCGGTAAACTTCTCACCAATAAGCCCCGTGGCGTTAGGGTCATCCTCGTTAAACTCAACCTCAGCAGAGAAAGCCACCATCGCAGTGATATTCTGGTATTTATTTTCGGCCACATACTTGTCAAACGCCAATTTGTAGCGCACCGCTTCTTTACGGGAACTGGTCACCACCATCGCTTTTGCCTGGCCGCCCAACAGCCCCATCACATTGGTTTTAAAGTGCTCGATAATCACCTGCACTTTTTGCGCAATATTGTAATCATGCAACCGCACCCATTGGTTCAGTTTGACCTTGGCTCGCTTGCTATCAACCTCTTTATCCTGCTCTCGGGCTTTTTCCGCCAGGTTATACGCCACCTTGTAACTGGTATAGTTTTTCAGCACATCGAGGATAAACCCTTCCTCAATCGCCTGGCGCATACTGTAAACATGATAAGCCTCTGGCTTATTGGTGGATGAAGCCGGCAAATCGGGATCAGGCAAGCGGCCAAACAGTTCCAGGGTTTTCGATTTGGGGGTGGCGGTAAAGGCAAAATAACTGAGGTTTTGTGAGCCTTTTCGGGCGCTGATGGTAGCGTCCAGAATATCTTCTGATGTTAACTCATCATCTACCGGATCGGTCGAGTCGGTCATCAACACTTCTTTCAGCTGCCGCGCAGTCGAGCCTGACTGGGATGAATGGGCCTCATCGGCAATCACCGCATAGTTACGTGTTTTCAGGCTGACGCTGTTCTCAATCGCTTTCAGCACAAAAGGAAAAGTCTGAATAGTCACAATAATAATCGGCTGAGCATTTTCCAGCGCAGTGGCCAGTTTTTCTGATTTGGAACCCTGGCCCTCTTTGTTATTGATTCGCCCCACCACACCATCGGCATGTTCAAACTGATAGATGGTGTCCTGTAGCTGATCATCGAGTACGGTACGGTCGGTGACCACAATCACCGAATGAAAGCGTTTATCCCCCCTGGCATCATACAGTGAGGCGAGTTGGTGAGCGGTCCAGGCGATGGAGTTTGATTTACCCGAGCCGGCACTATGCTGCACCAGGTATTTATGGCCAGGGCCGTTGTCACGAGCATCTCCGACCAGTTTATTAACGACATCCCACTGATGATAACGGGGGAAGATCATGGTTTCTTTCTTACTCTTTTTACCCTGCCAGTCTTCTTTATCTTCGATTTGCAGATGAACAAACTTCGCCAGAATTTTCAGCAGATTATCGGGAGCCAGCACCTCATGCCACAGATAAGCCGTGGCATATTCATTCGGATCAGCAGGAATATCATTACCCGCCGCTCCCGCGGCAGTGCCTTTATTGAACGGCAGGAAGAAGGTGTTCGCCCCCTCCAGTTTTGTCGCCATATACACTTCGTATTGGCTGACCGCAAAATGCACCAACGCGCCGCGTTTAAAGGTAAGCAGCGGTTCAGGTTTATTCGTGATGGGGTCTTTCGGCAGGCGGGTCAGTTTGTATTGCTTGATCGCATTATTAACCGCCTGCTTGAACTCGGATTTCAGTTCCAGCGTGGCGACAGGCAAACCATTAAGAAACAACACCAGGTCGATGCGCCATTTTTTGGCCTGTTTGCCTGTTTCAGCCAGATGCGCCTCGGTGGCATAAGGGCTATACACCAATTCAGGCACCACCCGCAGACGGTTCTTCTGGTAGCGCACCAAGGTATCTGGGTTGAGATTATGATCCGGCCTGAACTGACAGAGACGGAAACGAGTGCCGCGATCTTTCAGCTCATTACGCAGCACACCCAGCGTGCCAAAGGTGCGCAGATCCTTGCTGGCGGCATTCGGGTCTGCCTTGGATAACTGAGCAGCCACCCGTTCCAAAAAGTGTTGTTCCGGGTTTTGCGGATAGAGTTTGCCGTATTTTTGCCATTGTTCTGGCTGAGTCTCTTGTACAAAACCGAGCAAGTCCTCTTCATACAGCGCCAGCTTGCGGTTATAGCCAGAGGGCTGACCAAGCAACCAGCCGTTAGCGATTAGCTGTTTGATGATGTCGTTTTGAAAAGTTGACTCGTTAGCTTTACCCATATCCCGATAATCCCTTACAGAGTAATTACTTAAAACCTATAGCGTGCTGTTATTGAACGCCGAACCTTCGTCATGAAACGCTGTTAATACATCGAGCATCTTTTGTTCATGTTGCGCCATAGCCTCATTTGTCCAATCGGAGGAATCAGTCTCAAATGTAGAAAAAATATGCGCTAACTTTAATGATTGAATTAACCCCTTTTTCAAGTGAGACACAAAAATCCCTCTTTTGGTCAGAGGGTCGGCATCACTATAGGTTGAGTTTTCGCTGATCGAAATTAAAGCAAGGTTACCAAAGCGATCAAGCATAGCCGCATCGACTTCGCCATTATTCTGGCTTTGCGGACTAATATGTTCAACCGAGTTTACCGAGCGCATACGAAAGGTCAATTGCGGGGCTGAAAGGTTGTCCGGTTTAGGGCAGAGAGTACTCTTATCGCCTGCGGATGAGTTATACCATAGCTGCCATAAACAGTATTCTAACTTATAAAACCAATAATGATGAACCTGAGTTCCCAGCGCGTTCCCCTCACTTGCCCCCAATGCACTGCTTAAGGATTGACCATTTAATATAGAGTTGGCATAGGCCTTATCATGCAGCTTCAAGGTCGCTAAAAAGCTCTGCGCAAATGCATCAGTACCGGGCGCATTTTGTTGAGCGATTAACGCGCTGAGTACAGGGGATAGCCATGTTGTCCGTTGGCCGCCATTCATCGGACTAAAATGCATCATCGATTGCAACATTTGGATAGATTTCCATACCTCTCCGGTAAACTTAGCCGGCGACTTTCTACAGGGATCTGCCAACCGTGACGAAATTTTCCAATCAGCATAGGCATTAGCAGTATCCGTATGACCTTTGATAATAAAGTTATCCAGCAATAGCCTGCATTTCAGTAAACACTCGATAAAAGCCACCCGTAGGCTTTTATCACTGTTTTCAAACACGGGTTTAAATGTTTCGATTAGCTTTTTACCGTCAAGCGAAACTGTTTTCTGTTTAACCGGCAAGTCTGAATTTTCTTTAAGGAAAATACTCAATACATGCAATAAAAAAACAGGAAAAGACACGGGACTTTTAACCGCAGGGGGCGCACTTTGTTGCGTATCAACCACCACAGATAATGAAAACTCAGGAGCTAAAATAGCCTCTAAACTCAAATCCCCCGTGAGCGCATCCCTATTGTCCGCAACTTCTACTATTTTACACGCAGAAAACAGGTCGTTTTTTTCCATGTTATGTAGCGGAGCAAAGCCAAAGTTCAATGCGGTTTGTAGTTCACTGGGTAAGTAACCATGAATATCTGCACATAAATCCCACACCCGTGCGTAAGCGACCCGTTCGTCATCATTTAAACCGGTCAGCATTAGCGCCTTCAATATTTCATGTTTTTCTAGCTGGATTCCCCGGCTATTCATAGTATCGAAAAAGCGCTCCTTATCCGTATGAGTATCAAGCTGCGTAATAACGAAGGTCGCCTTTGCCCAAATATAATCACTAAAGGCCTGCAACCTGTCATGATTCCAATCGTTAGCTCTAGCAGAGAAAAAATTAGCAATCACAGTGCGGGCATTAATCATAGCCGTATTGCTTAACCACTGTTGATTATTGGCGCTATAACGCCCTTCCTTATCTTGCCCAACATTTTGTATGAAGGTGTTAAATGATTTTATATCCGCTTCTCGCCCAGAGAATACTAATCGGGACTGCTGAGCCAAGGCAATAAATTGCTGCCATTGTGAGCGCCTTTCCAGTTCGAGTTCAGATTTAGTGACCAGCACTGATGCCAACAGCCATAATGTTGTTAAACGTTGTTGGCCATCAATCAGTTCTAACAGCACTTGACCTTCAACCGTCTCACGGGTGACGACTAAGGCACCTATAAAATACTCTTTTTGTTGATTCAGAGGCACACCGTATCGAAAGGCATCCCATAAATCATCCAACAAGCCCTGTACGTGCTCAGTTTCCCAACTATATAAACGCTGGTAGATAGGAATCAAAAAGGGTATATCCGATAGCTCAGCCGCTAGACAACCATGCCCACTCACCATAACCTTAGGGCTGAATTTAGCTGTTGTAAGCGAAGCAGGCTGCTCAGTGACGGGATTATTCACTCGGCGACTTCCTCTTTTTATGTTTCAACAGTAAGCGGGTTAACCCGTTATCAGGGTAACGAAGTGCATCACTGCTTTTATCTTCATGCCAATAAAACAGCTTGATGTAGTTTGCACTTATGCCTTTAATTCCTTCCATTAAGCGTTCGTTTAACACCTTATCAGTCGATCGTTTTTCAATAAGCTTTCGTAGCAAATTAATCGCTTGAGACGAGGTTGCCAATTGAGCAAATCTTAAAAACAGTTCATCACTGCGTAACGACTTTTCAATCGAAACGCGAGACAATCGAGCCATAGCAATGCGTAAACTAAACACATATTGATCGCTCAATTGTACAAAGGTGTCTAAATTCTTATCCTGCCCAAATCGGTCCACATAAAAAATAACTAATGATTGCCACACTTGAATCAAACGGGGATAGCCTAAACCTTGCCTGGCTTCAAGCCCGCGATGTAGCTGCAAATAACGCTCTTGCATGCTAACCACCTCCCCGTTATCAGTTGCAGATTGAGTATTGATGTCAGAAGCAAATAACTGCTTATACAGTGCCACATATTTGGCAATAAAAATGAAAAACTGCTCACCGCCAATCAATGGCTGATTTAACTGTAAAGGCAGTAGGCTCACATCCTCTACATCATGGGAAATTTTCTCCCCATGCAGCGACAATTGATGGGTAAATGTAAAGGGAAAACTGTCTCTTTTCTCCGCATCATACTCAACCTGCCAATCACGACAAAAAGGCGAGTTAGTCAGCCCAGACAAGACTACTGTCGGCGTGTGCTGATGTGTTGCAGATGACGTGATCGATTGCGTAGATACAGGGTATTCAGCGTCTAGTTGTAACGCATCCACGGGTTTGCCCCGTTGCCGCTGGCGTGTGTATCCCAATAATTGCTTGGTCAAATAGTAAGCGACGGAATAGTTACGACAGCTGTTAAGCTTGAGTAATTCATACTCTTCCCAAATACGAGAGCAACCAATGCCTACGGATGGGTGAGAAACAATGCCACGCAGGTGACGTGCTTTAAGCAGATCAAACTCAGATAAACGTTTGCCTGAGCTATTTTGACTATCAAAAAAAGCAAACGCCTGATCGATGGAGTGAATCGTGATCACCACGCATTCAATACCTGCGAGCATCTGGGCTAGCTTTTCTTGATTGTTCGCCCAAGCGGCATTGTTAATATGCTGCTCTATCTGTTTAAAATTAAGTGCCAATTGCTGCTGCGCCTGATTGTGGCTAAACCTAGCGTTTAATAAACCAGGCTGCTCGATGCCCGCTAACTGATAAACATCAATGCCGTTGTTTAATCGGTTGTTATAACGATGCAGCGCAATGAGCAATAAACTCAGAGTTAGTGCCCGCTGTTGGCCATCCACTAAGTTATTACGCAGTTTAACGTCACCCTCCTGGTGCAAAATCACCGTGCCTAAAAAGAGCGGCACTTGATACTGCGCCTCCTCTCCCCCTTTGTCTCGCAATAAGCTATCAATATCCCCTAACAGTGCCGCCACTTGTGACTCACCCCAGCAGTAACGCCGCTGATACGGAGGCAGTATCAAATTAAGCTGGAGTAACTGTGCCAACGTCTGCTTATTAACATAAACATCGGTTGGATTATCTATATGAGTCGTTATATTCATGCTTTAACCATCATGGTCTGATGAAATACAGCCCTAATGAGCACGGTCAAGATCGATAGGCTGTACTGAAACCTGTCATCAAAACCGAGCAAGTCCTCTTCATACAGCGCCAGCTTGCGGTTATAGCCAGAGGGCTGACCAAGCAACCAGCCGTTAGCGATTAGCTGTTTGATGATGTCGTTTTGAAAATAAACTTCCTTGGCACTGCTCATCTGGTTTTGTATCCCTACGGACGTTGTATTCATGCATCATAAAAAACATATCTATCCATTGCCAGCGCACGGGTTAAATGCGCTATGACACAAACGGTAACGGGTTCGTTCTCTTAAACTCAGTTGGCCTGATAACTTTTTGAAATCAGCTCAAAGGCGGTTTCGAGTTCAGCGGTGCAACGTAAATTCAGCTCAATATTTCCTGTCCCCCAATGGCCAATTTTCGATACATCCCGTATAAACTCAGGATCATGTAGTTTGCCTGTTGGGTTAAGCTTTAATAGATCATCAGTGGGTGACAGCTTGAGGAATAACTGGATTCTGGGGTCTTTATTCTGCGGCAATACAAGAACACTGACGAAGTTCTTGATCCGTTTAAAGGCGGTGTAGAGTTTAAGCTCTTTTCGCTGCACCTCATCACCGAGGCCGCTCGCGTATTCACAGACCTGATTGTACAGGCTGACAAGCTCGGGGGATGATTCAGCCAGTCGCTCTTCATGAGTTTTATCAGCCGACTTGCTTTTGCCACCTGCTGCTGATTGGGTTGTGCTGCTTTGCGTAATCTTTTTAGGGGCACTGGTCTCAACGGTTTGGGCATTAACCAATTCCAGTAACAGCAGATCATTACCAAAATAGCGATAGCGCATCAGTTCGATATTACGATTGATCTGCTGTACCGCATGTTCATCATAACGGTTGAAATCGGCGGCAATACAGATCAACCGAGTGCCGCCCCACTCGATGGATTCGGTTAGCTCTTTATCCAGCTGCTTCATCACCAACAGCTGGAATTCCGCCTGATGATCCAGCAACCAATCGAGGTAGAACAATCCCTGATTAATCACGTTCTCATTACTATGGCGTTTATATTCGATAATCACGGGACAGTTGTTTTCATCCAACCCCAACGAATCGATTCGACCTTTGTGCGTTTTGCCTGTGCTGTATTCACTGGCGAGAAAACGCACCCCCAAAAAGGTTTCTAATTGACCTTCGATCAGGTTTTGCAGATCTTTTTCCAGCAGTGCGCTATGGCTTGAGAGTTCATCAACACGATCGGCATTGATAGAGAAAAGTTTGATATCACTCATGCGTTGGCTTCCATGCTGGGTTGAGGGTTTTCGGGCTTCCAGTTGCGGACGTCGATTTTTCCTGTGACGGCGGCGGAGATTAAGGCTGTGCGGCGTTCTTTTAAATAAGCTATTAAATTCATCGATTTTTCTTCAACCACATCATATCTATTCAACATATCATCCAAGAAAGAAATGATATCGTATTGCTCATGAGTGGGAGGAAATGCTGCTTTTACTGCTCCAATCCTATCTATGTTCAAGTTTGCTTGAGTGCTTTGTGTAGACGTTTGCTCTAATGCGGGCAGTGCAGCTAAAAGGCTGTAACGTAAGAATTCCAACTCAATGTCCTCTTGCGGCTTAAAACCAACGACACTATCTGGAGCATAAGCCTCAAAACCAAGAATCGCAGTGTCTCCAATATTGGCTGCTATAGCCATAACTAAAGTACCGCTAGGGAATAATTGACTGATGTCTTTTCCTTTTTCATTCAAAGTTTGTTTGTATGAAGTTATAACCTTACCAGCTCTTGCAATATCACCTGTTTGAATAAATGGATATTCACCATCATAGAAAGATGGGTCGTTTCTTGGTCTATGGCCAAATTTTCCTCGGTAAATTAAACAAGAATATCTATAAGATTTCGTTATCCAATGCTCTGGCACTTCGCCCAACCACTCAATACCTGAATCTTTCATTGGGGCGTCGGGGTTTAGGCCTTTGGTGACGGCATGGCTGATCACCGCCTGACGCTTCTCTTTCAGCAGCTTAATCAGTTGCTGTTGCTTGTCGATCAGAGTGTCGATCTTAGCGGTTTCGTGATCGAGGAAGTTAGCGATTTGGTTGCGCTCTTCAGCACACCGAGGCAACCCAACAATTTGGTTAAGTATATTGGAAGCAGTAATCAAAGGTTGAGCATTTTTGGAAACAATATCTTCAAGGTTTAAGCTCTTTAATAGATAGAAATTAAATCTAGGGAGGTCATCTATATTACTTTTAATAATTAGAACGTTATCAGAAACACCAAATTGTCCTTCCGCATAATTAACTTCGCCTGCTGACCCGACACGACCAACTAATGTGCATTTTGATATAGATATACACGAATCTGATTTTCCAATGACTCCATTAGCCCCCCAAAGAGGAAACTTACCTGTTTCCGATTTGGTATTCGTTCCACTTTTTGCGCTCAACTCCCACTTTAGTGCTTTAAAAGTCCAGTCTATAGGAATGCTAGAAAAAGGAATTTCTTTACTCGTTTTGTATTCTCTATAAGCTATATAACGCTTCTCCGTCATGAGTGAACCTCCCGCAATAGCGCCATAATCTCCGCACTCACTTGGTCTAGGTCAGCATCAATCTCCTCCAAGCTACGCGGTGGCTGATAGACATAAAAATGCCGATTAAAGGGGATCTCATAGCCGACAATACCAATCTCTTCATCTTTGGCGTCGCGCTTATTGGAATCGATCCAGGCATCGGGCACATGGGGGGCCACTTCACGGTCGAAGTAGCTTTCGATCAGGGTTTCGGTGGGCTGTGAGGGGTCGAGGGGGACGTTTTCGTTATCCCGCAAGTCGCCATCGGGTTGGTATTCCACCACGGTGGGTTTGCCATTAACGGTTGTTTCAAATGCACCGTACTTTTTACCCTGAAGGCTGGCCTGAGCCGACCCTTTCAGCACTTTCTTGATAACGGGTTGTGCCGCTGGGTTTTTCCAGCTAATGGCATCCAGCAGTTGTTTCTTCTCTTTGACATCCAGCTTGATACCGGTCTGCCTGATGGCGAGTTTCAGCGCATCTTCAAAGTGGTTAAAGTCATCGCAGGCTTGATCAATAATCATGTCTGACCCCATTGCTGCACCCAGTGCCGCTTGTAGCTGATGGCCTTTATCCAGCAGGGCTTGTTGGCTCAACCAGAGTTTGCTATCCAGCAGCTCCTTGATCTGCTTCTCTTTCAGTTCAGGGTAGCTGGCCTTGAGTTCGGCCCTGATTTCGATCGCAACGTCGGCAAGCTGGCCGTAATTTGTCTCATCCCAATCGCCACCATAGGCCAGCCAGATCCACTGCATCGGCGCATTAAAGGGTTTGGGGGCAAAACGCAGTGCTTCCAGGCGTTCATCACTGAGCTGTACGGATAACCGTAATGGCCGCTCGATGGTAATACGGCGATAACCAAAATCGGTGGTATTAAATATTTTACTGGCGAAGGTTTTGGTTGTTTCTGGTTTGGGGTTGGCCGCTTGGCGTCCCCGGCTGCTCTTTTGCTCGGCAGGTTTATCCAGCGACTGATTATCGATGGCTTCAAAACCACCAAAACAGCGGGTGATCATGCGGATATCGTCTGCGCTCATCTCGTTACGTTTAGAGCCTAGCGATTTACGCATTTTGCCGCAGAGGTTGACGGCGTTAATCAGCTGTACCTTGCCTTTGCGTTCGGCTGATTTCTTGTTCGACAGCACCCAAACATACGTCGCGATGCCGGTGTTGTAGAACATATCATTCGGCAAGGCGATAATTGCTTCCAGCAGATCGGCTTCGAGGATATAACGGCGAATCTCGCTCTCTCCGCTTCCTGCGCCGCCGGTAAACAAAGGCGAGCCGTTGAGGATAATGCCGATACGGCCACCGCCTTCAGCAATGCCTGACTGGTTTATCGAGGTATCGCGCAGCTTGCTGATCAGGTGCAGCAGAAACAGCAGCGAGCCATCCGACACCCGTGGCAGCCCAGGCCCAAAACGGCCATCATAGCCCTTCAGGGTATGCTCATCCTTAATGTCGCCCTCGACCTTTTTCCAGTCCACTCCAAACGGCGGATTAGACAGCATGTAGTCGAATTTATCGGCGTAGAGTTGATCGTTTGACAGCGTGTTGCCCAGTTTAATACGGCTAACATCCTGCCCTTTAATCAGCATATCCGCTTTACAGATAGCGTAAGACTCGGGGTTCAACTCTTGTCCAAAGGCACGCATGACCGCATTGGCATTGAGCTCATGCACATATTCCATACCACTGGACAGGAAGCCGCCTGTCCCTGCGGTGGGGTCATAGATGGTGCGGATAATGCCGTCTTTCGTCAGCGCGTCGTCATCCTCCATAAACACCAGTGAGGTGGTCAGGCGGACGATATCCCGTGGGGTAAAGTGTTCCCCTGCGGTTTCATTCGAGCTCTCCGCAAAACGGCGGATCAGCTCTTCAAACACCAGGCCCATTTCGTGGTTGGAAATGGCGTCGGGGCTCAGGTCGGTATTGGCAAACTTCTGCACCACTTTGTAGAGCAGGTTGGCATCACTCAGCAGGCCAACAAACTCATCAAACTTGAAGTATTCAAAAATCTCCCGGGCATCTTTGGAAAAGCATTGAACATAGTTTTCGAGGTTGTCTTTAATGCCTGTTTCACCCAGTTTATCGAGCGACATGGGGGATGTGTTAAAGAAGTTTTGGCTGGTTGCCCGCAGAATCAGTTTTTCCGTGGCTTCCGCGGGCAGGTGCATGCCTTGTACTTTCTCGCATTCGCTCAAAACCGCTGTTTTATCTGCCTCCAATACGCATTCCAGACGACGCAACAAGGTAAAAGGCAGAATCACCCGCCCGTATTGGCTTTGTTTGAAATCACCACGCAGAAGGTCAGCCACCGACCAGATGAATGCGGCCGTTTGAGAGAAGTCAGTCATGAAATAGCTTTGCCTTATAAAACGTATTAGCAGAGCCAGCGGGGGAAAGAGATGAAGCGTCCGCTGCCTCTTTTTGGTTGAAAATCAGTGTACTATAGAGAACGGCTGTTAGGTATATTTTGCGGGTAAATGAGTTACCGCAAGGTCATGACGTCTGTCTGGCTGGCCAGGCAGATCAACATCACTCAAGATCGAGGCGCAAGTTTTCTTGTATTTCATCTATCAGTGTTTTTGGTACTTCCTGTTCCTGCGCAAGCTGACGCCAGGTTGATACGTGTTCAATGGTTGTATCAATAATATCGTCGATTTTTCTTTTGTTAAAAATCGGGCTGAGTTTTTCCAGGCTATGGAAATCACTTCGTGTAAAGTGGTCTCTTTTACCATTCAGGCTCATCCAGTGGCTGTTCACCCATTGGCTGCCTGGTTTGTAGCTGTAGGCCAAATCATAAGCCGGTGCGAGCGACCATTTGTCTTTTTTCAGCATAAAAGCAATGTTTTTTGAGTGGTCGTCATGGTTTCTCGCAATGATGTTAAAGGTCATGCGCTTGAAAAGTTGCTCGGCGTCAAGAGCGGATAGTTTCAGCTGTCTGGCTATGCCAAATAATTCGGCGTAAGAAAATGAACCCGGTTTTTTATAGTCAACGTGGGCAAGGCCGTTAAGCGTTTGTACGTGTACCTTGCTGTTGTTAATTCGGTCAAATCGCTGGGTAATAAAGTGTCGTCGCTTGCCTTCATCGAGCAAGCGGCATGGCATCATATCGACACCGCATTTTTGGGCCATTAAATAATAAACAAACTCCATGGCACCATAACCTGATGGATCACCGAAGGTTTCTTGATGTTTGTTATGCTCACTCACGCCATCAAATTTCATCAGGTAATGAGTAAAACCGTTGGGTACATTGGCTTGGCCAGAGCGAACCTGGGTAAAATCTTTGTTAAATGCCAATACTGCTTTTGGTCTTGCTCCTCCTGCACTCATGCCTACAGATAACAAAGACATCATTGCTTCTCTGTCATCCTGGCCATTTTGTTTGAGTGCTACGGCAAAATCATTTCGTGAGTTGAGTATTTCCTGTGCAATTGCAACGAGCGATTGGATTTCTACCTGTTGTGACGCATTCAAACTTCGTAGCTGTGTCGCCGGTGCATATTCCAGTGCGCCCATGCCTCGCTTTCCTGTGTATTGAAGGCGTTGCAGTGGCGTAATTTCGTTTGGTGAATGGCCTTGTCCTGCAACCCATGCGTTGAGCACTGCGTTGCCAAAATCATCCGGCAATGAATCGGCAATTAATCCGGGCAGTCCTTTAAACGTATTGAAACCCAGCTCAGGAAAGCTATAAATGCGGCCCGATAATGGCATTTTGATTGGGGACAGTTCGACGCCATTTTTTACGAAGCCAGGGTCGTATTCAAATGAGCCGAACCCCTTTTCAGTGTTAAAACTCACTGCGCCAACCAGTTCGTCCTGGTAAGTTATTCTGATGGCTTCCATTACCATTCTGGCGTTTCCTTATTTTTGTTGCTGCGTTGGCCAGAGGCTCTCTGCCTTTTTTTGCCTTGTAGTTTGGCCAGTTGCAGGGGAGATATTTCTTGCTGAGGGAGGAAGAGATCGATCTGTTCTGTGAGGTCCAGTGCCATTAATATCGCGATCATGGTATCGAGCTGCACTTTTCCTTTTTCTGCATTCAGAACCGTTTTGCGGGCTATGCCAGCAAGCGCTGCCACTTCGGATTGGGTGAGATCCCGGTTGAGTCGGGCTTGCTTCAACCTGTCGCCGATCTCTTCTGCCAGTGCTGTAGCGGTCTCGACTTTCATTTTAAAGTCCCGTTTTGGTTACTTTAAATCTGGTTTATTTATTTAATGCTCTTAATTTAGGACTTTACAAAAAACCTGTCAAATATATATTTTAATGTGCTTGATTGGTTGCATTAACTGGGTTTTTATCACCTAAAGTAACCATTCAGGGACTTTGTACTTTTCTTGCACTTTATTCGTACTTCTCTTGCACTTTATTCGTACTTCTCTTGCACTTTATTCGTACTTCTCTTGCACTTTATTCGTACTTTTCTTGAACTTTATTCGTACTTTGTTTGTATTCTGTTTGTAGTCTGTTTAACAGGGGCTGGATAACAGAAACCTGGCTGGGTGGCTGGTGAATATAGCTGCCATCAACACAAAGCGGTGCAGTGGTTCAATATTTTCTATATCTCCGGCACGACCCGGGCAGATTCCAGCCAGCGAGATACTTCAGCGTATGGCACATGCTCCAGCTGGCCAAAACCGGGCAACTGTCGAGCACGCACCTTGGATAACCAGGGCACCTGGATACCGCATAAAAAACGCGTCAGTAATTCCAGCGATGCGGCCCGGCCAAACTGTTGCTGTATTTTCTGTTGTAACGGAGCGACCAGGGTTGCTGCATCCAGCGCGGCCAATGACGCACCACTCCGGGTTGGTAGCCACTCTTTAAACTGCCCCCGGCAGACGGAGCAGATACCGCAGTCTTGCGGCATCTGTTCACCAAAGTAGGCGGCCAGCCGCCGTGATACGCAATCAGGCTGACGAAACAGGTTGAGCATATTGTGGATGCGGTTGATCTCGTTGGCCTGCTTCTGCAAAAAATGCTGATACAGGGATTCTGCCAGGCCAGGCTCGGCGAGTGCCTGTTCATTCACCCGGTACACATCCGTCATTTGTTTGCTTTCGAGCTGTAGCCAGCCTCTTTCCTGACAGAATTCCAGCGCGTTTAATGCCCGTACCCGGGTTGGTCTGTCTCCGTTGCTGGCCTGCGCCCCTAACGACTGTTCCAGAGCATCCAGGTTGAGGGTGTACCAGCTGCGGCCTTTGTTGCTGGTATTCAGTACCGTGGCCAAAAACTGCTGGCGTTCACCATTGAAGTGGCTTAATAACGCTGTTTCGGTCTGTTCAAGCTTGTAACGATATTCGGCAAAATAGCTGTATTGCGATGTCAGTACGCCACGCATCTCAAGGTTGACCAGCAGGGTTTTCAGCGGCAGCAAGCGAATATTTGAGAGACTGGATAACGGCGTCATCAGTACCTCCCACTGTCCCGCTTCTAGCTGACCGGCGACCGACTGAATCACCTGTTGAATGCTGTGTAATTCCGGCCCATCGCCGTAAACGAAGTTTTCCAACACCGTCAGCCCGCTGTCATCGGCCAGCATAATACAGTCCGATGCCTTGCCGTCACGTCCGGCGCGGCCAATTTCCTGGCTGTAATTTTCTATCGATTTGGGCAGGTCGTAATGCATGACCTGGCGGATATTGCTTTTGTCCACGCCCATGCCAAAGGCGATGGTTGCCACAATCACCGGTACTTGCCCCGACATAAACTGCTGCTGGATGCTGTCGCGCTGCTCATGGCTCAAACCGGCATGGTAAGCCCGCACCGGAAACGGCACTTGCCGGGCCAGCTGTTGAGCCACGTCTTCTGCGGTATGTTGCAGGGTGACGTAAATGATGGCTGCAAAATCCTGCTGTTTTTGTGCCGATTTACGCGCCAGATGCTGTAACCAGAGGGCGCATTGGGCCACCCGTTCGGAGGTGGCGGTTGGCTGCACTAACAGGCGTAAGTTGGGACGGTGAAAACCGGTTGTGACGACATCCTCTGCATCCAGGGCAAAATGCGTTTGCATGTCTTCGATCACTGCCTGGGTCGCTGTGGCGGTTAACAGCAGCACCTGTGGCACGTTAAATTCACGGCAATAAGCGGGTAATTTCAGATAGTCCGGGCGGAAGTTATGCCCCCACTCGGAGATGCAGTGTGCTTCGTCGACGACCAATAACGAAATCGGCACCTGGGCTATAAATTGGCGGAAGCGCTCGTTTTTCAGTCGCTCCACCGACACCATCAGGATTTTGATTGTGCCGCTGCGCACTCCGTTCATAACATCCTGGGCTTCATCACGGCTCTGGGTTGAGTCGATGGTGGCCGCGGCGATACCACGGGATTTCAGAAACTGTACCTGATCCTGCATCAGTGCCAGCAATGGTGAAATCACCAGGGTCAGGTGCGGCAAGATCAGGGCTGGTAGCTGATAACAGAGTGACTTGCCCGAGCCAGTCGGAAAAATCGCCGCACTGGAACGCCCGGCCAGAATCGCCTCGATCACTGGCTGCTGACCAGGACGTAGCGCATCAAAACCAAAATAGTGCTGTAGTGGCTGCTGCCAGGATGATGTCATAAACCTGTTCCCTGTTGGCGTTATCCGGATAGGCCAAACAGTGTAGCGGAAAGCATCAGCGGCATGACAAGGATATGGCAATGGCAAGAATAAAGATGGCAAGAATAAAGATGGCAAGAATAAAGATGGCAAGGATAGAGGTGGCAAGGATAAAGACATCCGTTGCGAACAGCGGATATATTGGCAGTCACTGTTGGTGCCAGCGAATCAGCCGGGGCTGTGTCTTGCTGGCTGGTGTCTTGCTGGCAAGCTGACGCTGCACCGGGGCAGCCGAATCAGGCTGATTACTCAGCCTGTTCCTGCACCAGATACTGCTCGGTTTTAAGGTATTCCACCCCGTATTGCGCCATCAGCCGGGTCATGTCACCACTGTTGATCATTGCTGTCACCACGTCTTCCAGCGCATACCCCAGCGCCCGATGATCGTTTTTGACTGCCATACCCACTTCCCAATAACGACTCACCAGATTCGGCATTGGTATATCGGCCAGTTGGTAACGCTCGGCCTGACTGTCACCCAGCTGTTGCATGCCCCACTCCAGCTGCGACTTCATGCCCATAACGCCGGCAACCTCTCCTTCTTTCAGGGCAGCAATGGCGTCAGCGGTGGTCGTGAAGTGCACCACGTTATTACGGACTTTGCCGCGAAAGGCGCTGGTCAGGTAGAAATCCGGCAGTGAGTCTATTTCGACACCCACCTTGTCGTACATAAAGGTGGCCAGGTTTTCGATCGTTGCCAGTTGCTGGCGATCGATCAACAGTTCCCAGCGTTCCCGCTGATAAGGGGCAAAGAAATGCACCAGATCGTTGATGACTCGCCCATCCGGGTCGACCTTGAAGGCAAATTCACGGTCGTACGGTGCCCGCAGCATCACATCCGCGACGTCACGCCGTAACATGGGTTCGTCTTCGATCCGGGCCAGATAATGGCCTTTCCAGACATGGTTACGCAGGTCGTCATCCAGATTTTCATCCGGGATCATCCAGTGCAGATGCAGCTTGACGCCCAGCCCTTTGGCCAGTGCCCGTGCAATCTCCACGTCAAACCCCATGGCCTTGCCGTCCACTTCCCAGGAGTACGGCGGGAAATCACGATATACCGCCACACTGAGTTCACCGCTCTCTTGCACATCTTCCAGAGAGCGGGCACTGGCATTGCTACTCGCTAACACCCATGCCAGCAGCAAAACCCGCCACCAGGCGGGTTTCAGCAGCATACCGGATGCTTTCGCCGTCAGGGAAAACAAGGGATTACTCGTCTGCAGGACGGGTTTCGAGCCATGCCCGGATGGCCCAGAGACCTTCCTGACTGAGGAAGTCGGCCATTTTCGGCATATATGGCACGCCATTACGCACCGCGCCGTTACGTACCCGATAAACGAACCATTCATCGCCATCAAGGCCTGGCTCCAGCATCCGCAGATCCGGTGCAATACCGCCGGAAATGGCATCAAGACCATGACAACGGGCACAGTTCTGAGCGTATGCCGATGCGCCAATTTCGATAGCGCGTGGATTACCACGGTATGGGTTTTCTTCGCGCCATTCGTCGCCAAGCTTCTCAAGACCACTGACGTCAATCGCCTGAGGTGTCACATCTCCGTGCGCCCAGACAGTACCCGACGCTGCCATAAAACCAGCTAATGCGATGCCATGAAGGACAGAACTGAATTTTTTCATTATGAGTACCCGTTTGTTATTTTCTTTGAGCTTATTCTAGGTACGAGTAAAAACGGGCCACAGAACACTTTGGTAGCCGATTTTCAGTACCTTGGTACTAGGAGGGTATTGCCAATAACGGCGGTCTTCAGGGGGAGGCGGCTGGCACTGGGTTGCCATTCATCATAAAATCAGAAGGGAAAGGTGCTGCAATCATCACCGGATAACCACCGACACGACCCGGTAAAATCCAACCGTGGCCGCTATCTGACGGCGTTATAACAGCCTCTGGGGTAAAACCGGGTTCCATTCCGGCAATAACGGCCGCGGCATGGCAACAGTACCCGCGCTGCATCACATAGTACGAGAGGCGTAAATGTTGGGTACTTAATGCCTATACCTGTCTCTTGTCGGGTTGCGTAATCTCGTTGAAATAACAGTCCCGCCGATAACAATCAGGCTTTATCCGGGCTTTATTACCATAACAACAATAATCATTTTGCAACGGCGGGATACTATGACAAACGCCCGATTTCATCAGACTTATGCCTTTTGCCTCTCTCTTTGGTCAATCTGCTCAACCGGCTTGACCTGCCTAACATCGGGGCAAAGGTCTGCCCCCACAGGATTACCAACCTTGCTGCTCAGTTGCTGGCTGCTGTCCGTCACCACGATGGTCAACGCCGCGACTCCGGCAGCCGATACCCAATCCATCCAGATTGGTTATCTTGAATTGCAGCACGAGACCCCACCGCTGCTTTCCAATGTTTTGCCCGACCCGCAAGACAATGCCCTGCAAGGGGCGTTGTTGGGTATCAGCGATAACAACGCCGGAGGCCGCTTTCTTGGTCTCGCCTACTCTCTGGAGCAGGCCCGCAGCTATGATGAGGCTGAACTCCTGGCCGCACTCCATCGCTTTCAGCAACAGGGCATCCAGTTGTTGCTGGTGAACGCTCCGGCCCAGACCCTGACAACGATGGCCAACCAGTACCCCGAGCTGCTGTTTTTTAATGTGGGGAGTTACGACGATTCATTACGTCTCAACCAGTGTGTGGCCAATGTGCTGCACACTTTGCCCAGCCGCGCCATGCTCACCGATGCCATGGCCCAGTGGCTGATCAGGAAGAAACTGAAAAAATGGTTGCTGATCAGCGGCACTCGTCCGGAAGACAAGGATTACGCCAATGCTGTCCGGCGCTCAGCCAAACGTTTTGGGGGCAAAATTGTCGCCGCAAAAGACTGGACCTTTGATTCTGACCTGCGTCGGTCTGCCCAAACCGAGGTGCCACTATTTACCCAGACCAAAGAGTACGATGCGGTTGTGGTGGCCGATGAAGTTGGCGATTTTGGCGAATTCCTGCTTTATAACACCTGGTACCCACGTCCTGTCACCGGAACCCAGGGGCTGAAGCCCGTGGGCTGGCATCGTGTTATTGAACAATGGGGAGCGGCACAGCTGCAAAGTCGCTTTGACCGGCAAGCCAGCCGCTGGATGACCGACAAGGATTATGCTGCCTGGGCTGCCATTCGTTCCATTGGCGAATCCCTGTCCCATCAGATTCCTTATTCCGCCACTGATATTCGTAGCCATTTGCTCAGTAGCCGGTTTGAACTGGCGGGCTTCAAGGGCCGCAAGCTGACCTACCGGCACTGGAATGGCCAGCTGCGCCAACCGATTGCGCTGGTGCATCCACGGGCGCTGGTATCCCAGTCGCCGCAGGAAGGTTATCTGCACCCTTATACCGAACTTGACACCCTGGGTTTTGACCAGCCCGAGAGCCAGTGCCGACTGGTCGATCAAGCTGATTAAACCGGCCGCCACTATCTGCACCTGCCCAAATCCGAGGAGCCACAGGATGAATTCCCCTTTTAAACAGCTGTTAGTCTCTGCAGCACTGATCACCCCATTATTGCTGCCGGTCAGCGCCCAGGCGGCGCTGGCTTATGTTTCCAACGAGAAAGACAATTCGCTTTCCATTATTGATCTGGACAGTTTTGCCGTGGTCGACACCATCGAGGTCGGCCAGCGCCCCCGTGGTATCACCTTTAACCATGACTATTCGTTGCTGTATATCTGTGCCAGTGACGATGACACCGTGCAGGTGATGGACGTTGCCACACAACGTATCGTCGCCAGTCTGCCTTCCGGTGAAGACCCGGAGCAGTTTGCCCTTCACCCCGATGGCGACCGCTTGTATATCTCCAACGAAGACAGTGCTCTGGTGACTGTGGTGAACCCGTTAACCCATCTGGTCACCGGCCAGATTGATGTTGGTGTTGAGCCGGAGGGCATGGCCGTCAGCCCGGATGGCAAGCTGGTGGTCAATACCTCCGAAACCACCAGCATGCTGCACTGGATCGATACCAGTACCAACCAACTGATACACAATACCAAGGTCGACCAGCGCCCCCGTTATGTCCAGTTCAGCAAGGATGGCAACCGCCTCTGGGCCAGTGCCGAGATTGGTGGCACGGTATCGGTGATCGATGTTGCCAGTAAGGAAGAGCTCCACAAGATCCGCTTCAATATCCGCGGGATTCATCGTGACAAGGTGCAGCCCGTTGGCGTCAAGCTGACCTCTGACGGCCGTTATGCCTTTGTTGCCCTCGGCCCGGCCAATCATGTCGCGGTGGTGGATGCCAACACCTGGGAAGTGCTCGACTATTTGCTGGTCGGCCGCCGGGTCTGGCATATGGCACTGACGCCCGATGAAAAATTCCTGCTCACGACCAACGGTATCAGTGGCGATGTCTCGGTGATTGATATCGAACGGATGAAGGTCACCAAATCCATCAAGGTAGGACGCTACCCCTGGGGGCTGGCCATCAAGCCAGACTGAGTTATGACGCATTCATCACAGCCGTTAGTGGAAGTCGATCAGCTGGGGCACTGCTACCCCGGCAAACAAGCACTGAAGCAGGTGTCGTTCAATCTTCAGGCCGGTCAGTTTCATGCTCTGCTCGGCCCCAACGGCGCGGGTAAAAGTACGCTGTTTGCGCTGATCAGCCGCTTGTTTCAGGTGCAACAGGGTGACATCCGGGTGAATGGCCACAGCTTGCGTCATGCCCCGGCTGCCCTGCTGGGTAATATTGGTATGGTGTTCCAGCAAAGTACTCTCGATCTCGATCTTAGCGTCGAACAGAATCTCGACTACCACGGCTGCCTGCACGGCCTGTCGACGCGCTTGCGCCAGCAGCGTATCGAGGAAGAGCTGGCCCGGGTGGAATTACTCGATGCCCGGCACAAAAAAGTCCGGGCGCTAAACGGCGGCCATCGCCGCCGGGTGGAAATCGCCCGAGCGCTCCTGCATCACCCCAGTTTGCTGTTACTGGACGAAGCCACGGTTGGCCTCGACCCGCACACCCGCGCCAGTCTCAATCGCCATGTCCGTTCGCTGTGTGAACAGCGGCAGGTCACCGTGCTGTGGGCCACCCATCTGATTGAAGAAATCTTGCCCATCGATCCCGTCACGCTGCTGCATCAGGGCAGTGTACTGGCCAGTACCTCGGCCCATGCCCTGTGCCAGCAAACCGGTACGACCTCCCTGGTGGAGGCTTTTGAGCAGCTGACTTCCCGCCCACCGCCAACGGATGGAGCCAACCTATGAGCCTGGCCAGTTACTGGTATGCCTTTAGTGGCATTCTCAAACGTGAAAGCTTGCGTTTTATTCATCAGCGCAGTCGCTTTTTCAGTTCATTGGTGCGGCCATTGTTGTGGCTGGCGGTTTTTGCCGCCGGTTTTCGGGCGGCGCTAGGGATTTCCATTATCGAGCCTTACGACACCTACATCACGTATGAGGTGTATATCGTCCCCGGACTGGTGGCGATGATTTTGCTGTTTAATGCCATGCAAAGCTCGCTGTCGATGGTATATGACCGTGAAATGGGCAGTATGCGGGTGTTGTTGATGAGCCCGCTGCCCCGCTGGTATTTGCTACTCAGCAAGCTGGTTGCCAGCACTCTGGTCGCCATTCCACAGGTATATGCCTTTCTTGCGATTGCCTGGTTATTCGACGTTGAAGTGCCACAGGTTGGTCTGTTGTGGGTTGCTCCCGCGGTTATACTGACCGGTGTATTACTCGGGGCCATCGGGCTGTTTATATCCAGCTTTATCCGCCAGCTGGAGAATTTTGCCGGAGTGATGAATTTTGTTATTTTCCCGATGTTTTTTATGTCGTCGGCTTTATACCCGCTCTGGAAAATGCAGGAATCCAGTGAATGGCTTTATTGGCTGTGCCGCATAAATCCTTTCTCTTTTTGTGTCGAGCTGATTCGCCATGCGCTGTACGGTAAATTGAACGCTGACGCGCTGTTGGTGGTCAGTGGCTGCCTGATGGTATTTACCTTGCTGGCGGTGCTGACGTTTAACCCGGAACGCGGTCAGATCGGCAAACCCAACCAGCGCTGATCAATACAGACCAACATCTGTCAGTCAGTACCGGATTAATCATGCATCATGCCCTGTCATGCCTGTGACAGGGTCATACGGGTAATCTTGCGCCTCTTCGCGGCACAGCCTCTGTATGCCGTTACCTGCTGTTCTATCAGCCCTCATATCCTTCTTTGTCACAACCGCTCTCACAATCCCTTCACAATCCCTTCACAATCCCTGTCACGACCTCTCTCACAACCGCTTCACAACCGCTCTCACGACCCGCCAGCTTGCTCCAGCTGACTTGCTCCAGTCGGCTTGCAGGCCCGGTGATAATCTCCCTGTATCAAACCTGGTCCTGCTGTATCACTTCCTGCTGTATCGCTGCTCTGGCTCTGTCGGCTCTGTCGGCTCTGTCACCCGACGCCCGGAGTCCAGTAGATACTGGTCGTGGCGATTCAGGTGAACACTGCGGGTAAGAATTGAATAACAGGCACCCAGACCGATAATCAGGCATTACGGTTATAAACAGCTCATAAAAACAACTGCCATATTATAAAACCAACGATGCACATGCTGACCATGACGATGGTGTATCACCTTGACCTGCTATTTCCGATGAATAAATCAACGGCTCTTTAACCTGTCCAACGGGTCAGATAAGGTCACCTTTACTTTGGTCGTATTGGTTTCGTCAATCAACGGCAATGCTATTTGCTCCTACCATAAGCAGCCAGCGGGCCGGTCTTTACTGCATATTTTTCATAATTTACATATCCTTGCATTATTCTCACCTCTCAGATTAATGCACCTGAGTGCATATTACTGTTCCACTATTCTGGTTAAAAAATCGACGCAAGTGCAATGAAGCCATTATCCATCCCTGCTACTCACCATGTCGTTGGCGGTTTGTTGCCCCAAAACACTCACGACTTCATGTTTTTTAATACTGCTATCTTGGAACATTGGTGAACTCTGTGCTATACAGTAATCATCAGGAACACCTGAGAGTCTTGCATCTGCTCCTACAGCATAAAAAACCAACAAGGATTGCGTGTTATTGTTTATACACTGCGCATTTCTTTGTTTTTTTCTGTGTCTTTTTGCATGTGCAACATTTTTGGTTTTACCTGCCCATATTCACCATTAAACCATCAGAGGTTTGAATGACCGTATCCATTCTCGAAACTAATATCGATGAGCTGATTGAAGCCGAGCAAAAGAAACTTGCCGAATTAATTCAGGCCAAAGCCGATCAGCAAAAAAAATACGCTGCTCTGAATGACATCGCAGAAGCCTTTCAATCAGCATTAACGCAGCACGGTGTTTCCGAGAAAGAGTATTACCAGTACATTGCATCAGATCTGGAAAACTGGATTAAAAGCAATCCAGAAAGCGCTCTGTATGAATCACTGCAAAAACACTTCACCAAAGCGGCGTTAAAGGTACAGAAGACCTCCAGCCTGCCCCTGCCGAAGCTGAAAGTCGGCAAATACCGCAATCCGGCTACCCAGGAAGTTGTGGAGAAGATCAAACGCTCTCCCAAGCTGCTGGATCAATGGATTGAAGAATACGGGTTTGCTGTTGTAAGAACCTGGAAAGAGTAGTCATAACCATACACAGCCGGTAAACCTGCGGGTTGCCGCTGTGTGTGTTTTACTCTCAACAATAGCAGCAGATGTTGTATCCTCTGCTGCTATTGTCTGTTTTAGTACTTGCCCGGTACTTGTCCGGTACTGGTTGTTGAGCCTGTTATGCTGTCTATGTTGTCTGTTGTCTATGTTGTCTGTTGTTATTCCAGACTATATTAAGCTTATGAGCTGTTGCCAATAACCTTAAATCACAGCACTTAAATCTCAGCGATGGCATCCAGACTTTCTGGCAAGATCTGCCCACCATCCACAACAATTTGCTGGCCGGTGATATACGATGCTTCATCCGAGGCAAAAAACAATGCGGCATTACCAATATCTTCAACCGCGCCCAAGCGTTTAAGCGGAATGGATGATGCCATACTGTTCAAATACTCTTCTCCCAGATCCGCCAATCCTTCCGTCATAATATTGCCCGGCATAACGGCATTCATCGTCGTGTTGTAACGCGCCAGTTCCATCGCTGCGGTTTTCAGAAAACCCAATTGACCCGCTTTTGATGCACCATAATGTGACCAGCCAGGATAACCGGTTATTGGGCCAGTAATGGATGACGTCACAATAACCCGACCTTTCCCCGCTGCTTCGAAGGATGGAATACAGGCTTTTACGCACAGGAATGTACTTTTAAGGTTGGTGTCCATTACCTTGTCCCAATCGTCTGGCTCCAGATCGATCAGTTTGGTCTGTGGGAATATACCGGCATTGGCACACAATATATCAATCTTGCCAAATATATCCGTGGTGGCTGCCACCATTTCCTGTACCGATTGCCAATCGGCTACATCACACTGGCAGAAGGCAGCGATTCCGCCTTCTGCCTCGATTTCAGCAACCGTCCGCTGGGCTTCCTCCTCGCCCCGCGCAGCAATCATTACCTTGGCCCCCTGACGGGCAAAAATCTGCGCAATACCCTTGCCGATACCTTTGGAGCCACCGGTCACGATCACGACTTTGTCTTTGATGGAACTGAACATGATTTTCCCTCGATTTACAGTGAGTTGATACAGCACATCATCTCGGTATACTTTTGCTCTTGCAACATTTTAATTTGCAAGATAAAGATTTTGTCGATCTAATAACCCGACACCTTGGACATTTCCCGTATCAGAGAGCACACCATGACAGGTATTTACGACGATCAGTTTGTTAATCGGCTACAACAGGGCGTACTACAACTGGCGCCGCGCTGGGGTGCCGGAGCAGAGGCCAGCGTGCGCCTGCTCACCTTGTCGGAAAACGCTACCTTTCTGCTGGAGCAACCAGGCAAAGAGCCGTTGGTGATTCGGGTACACCGCCCGGATTATCACTCCCGTGCTGAAATTGCCTCCGAACTGAACTGGATTCAAACCCTGAGAGATAATCAGGTCGTCACGACACCAGCCCTGATACCACTGGATGACGGCTCTTTTATCGCCAGCTTTGATGATCAGGGCCAGACCCGTTACGTCGTTGCCTTTGCCTTTATGCCAGGCACAGAGCCAGATGCCGATGCCAACCTGATTCCCGGTTTTGAACTGCTGGGGGCCACCTCTGCCCGTCTGCATCAGCAAGCCAGTGCCTGGACATTACCACCTGCATTCCAGCGCAAAACCTGGAATTTCGACAGTGCCTTTGGGGCACAACCGCTCTGGGGAGACTGGCGCGCCGCGCCGGGCTTGACGCCGGCAGGTCAAGATACGCTGGAGCGGCTGTGTCAGCGCTTGCAACAACGGCTGGCCAACTATGGAGAAACACCCGACCGCTTCGGGCTGGTACATGCCGATTTGCGGCTGGCCAATCTGCTGGTTAATGACAAGCAGCTGGCGGTTATTGACTTTGATGACTGCGGCTTCAGCTGGTTTATGTACGACTTTGCTGCTGCCATCTCGTTTTATGAAACCTCACCACTGGTACCGGAGCTGCAACAAGCCTGGCTGCGCGGCTACTGTTCCGTACAGCCGTTAGCCGATGAACATATCCAGATGATTCCGGATTTTATTCTGTTTCGTCGTTTGTTACTGACGGCCTGGATCGCCAGCCACCCGGAAACCGAGACCGCTGCCGCTGCCGGACACGAAACCTATACCCAGGGTACCGTCGAACTGGCACAGCAATGGCTGAACCAACAGGAGACCAACCAATGAGCCAGACGGATTCTGCGGTACGCCCGATTCTCGATATGAATGCCTTTGACAGCAGCCAGGCGTCTGCCAACCCCGGTGTTAATCGGCGTTTGAACAATCTGGGAGCGGCTTCGGTACTGTTTTACCGCCAGCCGATTGAAATGGTCTCGGCCCAGGGGTGCTGGATGACGGCCGCTGATGGCCGCCGTTATCTTGATTTTTACAACAATGTGCCCAGTGTCGGCCATAGCCACCCTGCGGTGCTTGAGGCGGTTACCCAACAGCTTTCACGGCTGAATACCAACACCCGCTATCTGGTCGCCGCGGTGGATGATTACCTCGATGCCCTCAAGGCCAGGCTGCCCGGTGATTTATCCAATGTTGTCATGACTTGCTCGGGCAGCGAGGCCAATGACCTCGCCATGCGTGTTGCCCGCAAGGTCAGCGGCGGCAGTGGTTTTATCGTGACCGAAGCGGCTTATCACGGCAATACGGCTCTGGTAACGGAAGTATCCCCGTCGGCTTTTCGCCATGCATCGCTACCCGACCATGTCATAGCGATTGCTCCGCCTTCAACACAAGCATACGGCGACGACATTGCCACCGGTTTTGCCAACGCCGTACGGGATGCAATCCGGACTCTGACACAACGTGGACATCCACCGGCGGCGTTGCTGGTTGATTCAATCTTTTCTTCGGATGGTGTGTTTGCCCAACCTGCCGGTTTTTTACAAGCCGCCGTTGAGGTTATCCACCAGGCCGGGGGCTTGTATATTGCCGATGAAGTGCAGCCGGGTTTTGGCCGCCTTGGTGCTGCCTTCTGGGGCTTTGATTACCATGGCGTCCAGCCAGATCTGGTTACCATGGGCAAACCGATGGGCAATGGCTTTCCGATGGCGGCCATGGCGACTCGACCGGATTATCTGGCAGCTTTCTGTGAGGACACCGGTTACTTCAACACTTTTGGTGGCAACCCGGTAGCGGCGGCGGCGGGACTGGCGGTGTTAAATGTGCTGGATCAGGAGGGGCTGCAACATAATGCCCTGGATACCGGCCACTGGTTGCAGCAGCAGTTAACCCAGCTGGCCAACGGGCACGACCGTATAACGGATGTTCGCGGCAGTGGTTTGTTTATTGGTGTGGATATTGGCAGCGTCGATCATCCCGGCCAGCCGGACCCGACGCACACCGTCCAGATCATTAACCGGATGCGTGATGCCGGTGTACTGATTGGTGCCGCCGGTAAACATGCCTCGACCCTGAAAGTGCGCCCACCCTTGTGCCTGACACGCCCGGAAGCGCAGCAATTTGTCGATGCCCTGGCACTGGCTCTCAGTACCGACTGACAGCGGGCAACCGGCTACGAGCGCCGGACTGGTTTGGCCAGCTGGATATCAACACCACCGCTGGCCAATGCCTGGTCAAGCGGGCCTTGCGGGGCGATATCCGTCACCAGTACGTCAATATCGGCCCACTGTGAAAAACGCGCCGTGGCCATACGGTCAAATTTGGAGTGATCCGCCACAATCATATGGCGGCTGCTCTGCCGCAACATACCGGCATACACTTCGGCAGCATCCATCAGGGCATCGGTTGGCCCTGCCGGAGAAATGCCACTGGCCCCGAGAATGGCCCAGTCGACATTATAATCGAGCAGGAATCTCAACGTCTGGGCACCGTGAACGGCCCCTTCTCCGGCATGATAAACCCCCGGCGCCAATATCACTTCAATGGTCGGATTCAGTGACAAGGCGGTCGCAACGCCAAATGAGTGGGTGATCACGGTGATATTGTTCATCTCAAATGCGATCCGTTTGGCTACCTGTACCGTGGTAGCCCCCGACCCCATCATCAGCACGCTGGCACCTTTTAATAACGGCGCGGCGGCCTTGCCAATAACAGCGCGCTCCTCAACGTTGGCCTTGTGTCGCTCCGACAATGCGGGTTCAGCCGGCTGGCGCAGCAAGGCACCGCCATAGGTACGGCTGATCAGCTGTTGCGCTGCCAGTTCTTCCAGGTCGCGCCGGATCGTTTCGGTGGTTACTCCCAGAGCGCCGGATAACTCACTGACCCGCATTGACGGATTGATCGTCAGCTGGTCAATAATGGCCTTGTGGCGGGTGGTTTTCTTGCGCGACATATGGCGTTCCGTGGTTCAGGCGATCAAAAGTTGATTAACAAACAGCATCAACAAACAATAACAATCAACAAACAGGCACTATTAACAAACAATAACGGCCAACCTCTGGAGGCCGCCACTGCGATCAGAGTGGCCTCACAGCATACAACCCAAGCAGCGTTTGCTGATGAGCCGTGATTATTTCATTTCAAAGCCTTTGGAGAACAAAAAATCTTTCATATGGGGCCGTAGTTTCTGGCTGAACATCGGCCGTAATTGCTCCGACCAGTTGGTGATTTTCTTATTACCGGTACGCTGCTGATAATAGGCTTCCATCGCCGCATCAAATTCAGCTATCTGGGCTTCATCCTGGCTGTCATCGTAATAATCCTGCTTCAGGATACTCGCCAGTGGTAAACGGGGTTTGACTTCCGGGTTCTGGGCCGGATACCCCAAACACACACCAAACACCGGGTAGACATGCGCCGGCAATTTCAATAGCTCGCTCACTTCGGCCGGATTATTACGCAAACCACCGATATAACAGATACCCAACCCTTCAGACTCAGCCGCTACCACCAGATTCTGGGCAATCAATGCTGCGTCCGTTGTGGCAACCAGTAACTGTTCTGTCATACCGGTGACGACTTCGGCCCCGGCTCGCTCTGCCGCTCCGAACGCCCGTTTCATATCGGCGCAAAACACCAGAAACTCAGCACAGCTGGCCACATAGGGCTGGCCACCCGATAACGTCACCAGCTGCTCACGATTGGCGCGATCCACTACCCGCACAATGGCATAGGCCTGTACGTGATTGGAGGTCGCGGCGGCCTGGCCTGCTTCGACCAGCGTCTGCAATAATTCATCACTGATGGGCTGATCGGTAAATTTACGAATGGAACGATGGGACTTGAGTAAATCGATAACCGCGTTCATACAACCTCGTGTCGTGTATTGAATACAAAAAATGGACAAGACAAGTACGCAGTTGAACAAATAACGCCATCATTTGCCAATACTGTTGATATCACTTGCCATCATAAAAATAGCGAGACAGTAGCCAGGCGTCCAGCCAGAAGCCGCAATATACGGCCCTCTGCGCTGTTTGTTAGCGACCGCTGACTACAGACCTTGCGAGTGCTGCAGAATGGCCGCAACAATCTGATCCATGCTACTGGCGTCAATATCCGGGCGACGATAAAACGGATGATAAGGAATGCCGGAGCGGTCGATATAGGCGGCTTGCATACCTGCCGACAAGGCTCCATGGGTATCCCAGTCGTGGGTAGCGACCAGTCGCAAGGACGCGATGGGTTCGGCCAGTTTTTGCGCTGCAAAGTGATATACCGCCGGGTCCGGTTTGAAACTGCCCGTTTCTTCTACCGATATAATCTCATCAAAACAGCTTTCCAGACCGGCGTTTTTTATCTGATTGGCTATCAGGGTTGATGAAGAATTGGAAAAGGCCACGGTGCGAAAACCATGGCTCCGCAGTGTTGCCAGTGCCGGTTTTATATCCGCATGAGGACGCAGGCTGGCGAAACCGGCCAATAGTTTGGCCCGCAGGTCATCGGTCAGGGTAATGCCATAACGCACAGCCACAGAGTCCAGCATCGCGGCGGATAATTCAGCAAAGTTGGTGCTGACTTTGGTAGCGATACACACGTTTGAGGAGTGCAGCAGTAACGAAAACCATAACGGCAAGGCACTCTCGTGGCCAAAGACCTCGGTAAAGCCGGGTTTCAGGGCACTCAGGTCCAATACGGTTTCGTTAATATCAAACAGGATGGTTTTGTTATTCATATTTTCTCACTGGTTATACCACGCTCCAGGCGCAGGAGATGGCCAGGTTTGAGGCGACTGTTTGTCCATCAGATACAGATTATCCGCGGATTCAGACAACCATACCTGGCTGCCTGAATCACTTATCAGCGTCGACTTTTTATGTTATGCCCTTATGCACCGGTATTGTTAACCGTATTTTCGTCTCCGGATAACTTATCCCCGGACACAACCCTGGCTGACTCATTATCCGTACGATCACCATACTGGATACGACTGACCTCCGCCAAATCCAGTAATTCCCGCAGAGCCACGGTCAACATGGCAAATTCCACCACATCAGCGCTTTGTAATTCCGCCAGCATACCTTGCCAGCGACCAAACATCAGAGCCTGCTCACCTTGCCAACGTTGTAACGCCTCCATCAGGGTTTCGTCAGCGGTTTTACTGGCCAGAATGGCAATCGTCAGTGAGCGCTGTTGCCAGTCCAGATCATCGCGCAGGCTTTCTCTGGCCAGAGCTTCCCAATGGCTGTTGGTCGGCAGGGTGTTGATTTGTTGCCCGACCCAGTTGAGTGACAAGTGTTCACCAATATCGAAGTACGCCGCCGCCACTTCCGCAAAGGTGCGGTCGGTTTCGGTGGCGGCTTCAATAATGCCGAGAGCTGAGTACAGATTGATGGCACCTACCGTGTAGCTGGCCAGACTCTGGGGGACACCCCGGTCAACCCGGGCCTGATAGCTGCGTTGCCAGCGCTCCAGGGATGAACCCCGCAATATATCTCCCAGATTGGCAGCAATATCTTCCACCGCTGGCCCAAAAGCGGCCACTTCGTTGGCAATATCAATGGTTGAGCGACGATTTCGCAAGAACCAGCGGGTCGCACGACGTACCAGCCGCATTAATTCCGCCATCATGTCTTCCTGGATATCAGTACCGATTTGATAATCCAGTTCGTTGATCTGCAACCAGTGTTTTTCCAGCGCAAAAATATCCCGGGCGGCAACGTAAGCACGGGCAATATCGGCAATGCTGGCACCGGTAGATTTATGCAGCCGGTGCATAAAGGTGATACCCATATAGTTGACCATATCGTTGGCCAGCTGGGTGGCGATGATTTCCTGGTGCAGGCGATGTCGTCCTAACTGCTCGCCAAAACGTTTGTCCAGCGCCTGTGGAAACGCCGTGGTCAGAATCTCGGCCACATAAGGGTCGGCGTAAATGTCCGGGCAGTTCAGCTGTTCTTTCAGATCGGCCTTGGTATAGGAAATCAGTACCGACAACTCGGGCAAGGTCAGGCCAGAGCCGGAGTTCTTGCGCTCGTTAAGCTGGTCGTCATCGGGCAAAAATTCCAGCGCCCGGTTGAGTTTGCCCTGGCTTTCGTAGGCTTTCATCAGGCGGCTGTATTCGTCCAGCCGGGTCATGCAGTCCTTGTAGGCCAGCGAAATAGCCTGGGTCTGACGGTAATTGTTCGCCAGCACCAGCTCGGCGACATCGTCGGTCAACTCCATAAAAATGGCATTACGCTGCTTGCGGGTGAGGTCGCCGTTATCAAGCACCTCGTTCAGCATGATCTTGATATTCACTTCGTGGTCAGAGCAGTCCACTCCACCAGCGTTATCGATAAAGTCGGTATAGCTGGCTCCCCCCTGTTCGGCAAATTCAATCCGCCCCAGTTGGGTTACTCCCAGGTTGCCACCTTCCCCAATGACCTTGGCGCGTACTTCTTTGCCGTCGATACGCAGGCTGTCATTGGCCTTGTCGCCGACTTCGGAATGGCGTTCGCTACTGGCTTTGATATAGGTACCAATGCCACCATTCCACAGCAGATCCACCGGAGCCTTGAGCAAGACCCGAATCAAATCATTGGGCGCCATACGATCCTGGGTAATGCCAAAGCGCTGTTTCATCGGCAAGGATATGGCAATACTTTTGGCGGAACGCAAAAAGACACCGCCGCCTTTTGAAATCAGCTGGCTGTTGTAGTCCGCCCAGGAAGATCGTGGTAATTCAAACAGACGCTTGCGTTCTGCAAAGCTGGCTTTCGCATCCGGCGTCGGGTCGATAAAAACATGCATATGGTTAAACGCCGCCACCAGGCAAATATGCTCCGATTGCAACATGCCGTTGCCAAATACATCCCCGGCCATATCCCCAATACCAACGACCGTCACATCCTGTTCTTGCACGTTATGGCCACGTTCGCGGAAATGCCGCTGTACTGACACCCAGGCACCCCGGGCGGTGATGCCCATTTTCTTGTGGTCATAACCAATCGAGCCACCAGAGGCAAAGGCATCTCCCATCCAGAAGCCGCGACTGACGGCGATCTCGTTGGCGATATCCGAAAATGTTGCGGTCCCCTTGTCGGCCGCCACCACCAGGTAAGGGTCATTACCATCGTGGCACACAACCCCTTCCGGTGAGCAGGGTTGACCCTCAACCAGGTTGTCGGTGACATCCAGCAGTGCACTGACAAAAATCTTGTAACAGCGGATACCTTCTGCCATAACGGCGTCACGGCCACCGTCCTTGGGCAGCTGCTTGGCAACAAAACCCCCTTTGGCTCCGACCGGCACAATCACGGCATTCTTGACCTGTTGCGCCTTGACCAGTCCCAGCACTTCGGTACGGAAATCATCAATACGATCAGACCAGCGCAAGCCGCCACGAGCCACCTTGCCGCCACGCAGGTGCACCCCTTCTACCACGGGTGAGTAAACAAAAATCTCGAACATCGGCTTCGGCAACGGCATATCACCGATCATGTCCGGGTTCATTTTCAGGGCGATATAGGGCTTGGTCTGGCCGTCGTCATCCAGTTGGAAAAAGTTGGTGCGCAAGGTGGCCTTGATCAGCTCACAGTAACGACGAATGGTGCGATCTTCATTAAGCTGGCGCACGTCATCCAGACTGTCGAGTATTTGCTGTTCAATTCTGCCGGTATCGGTTTCCCGCTGTTCGGCACCGTCCTGATCCAGACCAAAACGGCTATGAAACAGTTTCACCAACAAGGTGCTGAGCGGGATATAACGACACAGGGTTTCGGCAATATAGGATTCCGATATGCCAAAACGAATCTGCTTCATATAACGGGCGTAGGCCCGCAACAAGGCAATATCTTTCCAGTCCATCTGGGCACCCAATACCAGCCGGTTAAAGGCGTCGTTCTCGGAGCGACCTTCCCAGGTAGCACGGAACGAATCCTGAAACAGGTTTTTGACATCGGTAATACTGATGCTGTCGGCCAGGGTATATTGCAGCAAAAAGTTGTGAATCCAGACGACTTCGCCATTCTGGCAAACTATCTCGTACGGGTGTTCACCCAGTACCCGCAACCCCAGGTTTTCCAGTACCGGAATCACATCCGACAGCGGCAGAATCGAACCACGATGAAACAGTTTGAAACGCAAGTGGTCGCCATTTTCTTCCAGCTGACGGTAAAAACTCATCGACAGCTGGCCAGGCTGCTGTTTCAGCAAGGATTCCATATGCTGGATATCGGCCACCGCCGTACGGGCGCCAAAACTTTCCCGATAACCGGCCGGGAAGGCGGTGCGGTAGGTGTGATACTGGCGATTGCCCAGCTCTTCTCCCACCTGTTCAATCAGCGCATCATGCAAATCATCCGGCCACGAGCGCACCACCTGACGGATTTTGCGTGATACCCGGGCATCGTCAAAGCTGTTGTCGCGCTCCGGGTCAAGCCGCAAGGTGTACTGCGCCCGCGCCAGTACCGACTCAGAAAAATAGGTTGTTGATTCAATATCTTGCGGCTCGAATTCGGCCTGCAACACCCCTTCGATCCGTTGCCGCAGTTCGGTGTTGTAAATGTCCCGCGGCACATACACCAGACAGGAAACAAACTTGCTGTAGGTGTCACGACGCAAGTAAACCCGGGTCTGGCGCCGTTCCTGGATATTCAGAATACTGATGGCGGTCTTGTACAGCTGTTCCGCCGATGACTGGAACAACTCATCACGGGGGTACACTTCGAGAATACGATCCAGCTCTTTGCCGCTGTGACTGCCGGCGTCAAATCCCGCCTGCGCCCGTACTTGTGCCAACTTGTTACGAACGATAGGGATATTGTTCGGGCTTTCGATATACACCATGGAGGTATACAGCCCCATAAAACGCACGCCGCCAATGACCTCACCATCGTCGTTATAACGTTTAACCACCACATAATCAGGGTATACCGGACGATGAACACGACTGCGAACGCCGGATTTCATAAAACTGACCGGGCAACGGCCGGTAATAAATTCCTGAATTTCGTCCGACAGGTCGTGCAGCTTCAGCCGCGTCCGGTCGGTCTTGTTGCGAAACAGGAAAGAGCCCAGTCCCTGTTCACTGTCGCGCACCACAAAGCGGTCGTCGCCTTTCTGTTCAAAATGGAATTCATCCGAAGCCAGAAAGGTAAAGTGGCCTTTTTCCAGCCATTGCAGAAAGGCCAGCCCCTCTTCGGCACCCTCCACCTGAACACTGGCCAGGTGGTCGCTCACGACGTGAAGCCGCTGGGTAATGGCAGCAAAGCTGTCGACGCAACAGCGAACTTCTTCCAGCACCGAATGCAGCGATTCGGTCAGGTGTTGCAGCACGGCCTTGTCGGAGTGATGGTCAAACTCAATATAAATAATGGCTTCAGCTACCTTGCCCTGACCCGGCTGGCTCCAGTCGGATTCGGTATTCAGATGGCCATCGCGATCCCGCGTGGCATGCAGCACACAGTACTGGATGGTATGCAGCGACATCTGATGGGCGTTCAGTTGCATCCGCACGGAATCCACCAGAAACGGCATGTCCTGACACACCACTTCCACCACAGTGTGTAACGACTGCCAGCCGTGATTCTCATGATCCGGGTTAAATACCCGTACCTTGACTTCATTGGCTTGCCGCTGCTGAATAAAATGCCAACTCGACAGGGTCGCCCCGTACACATCGGCAATCGGACGCACAAGCCATTCGTCGACCGGTGCGTTAGCGTAATAAATATCGGCAAAACGGCTTAATACCGCGGCCTGGGTGGGTGTATTGCGGTCCATAATCGTGTTGTGCAAGGCAGTCAGCATGGGAACTATCCAATTCGGTCGTCATGTTTGTTTCAGAGTAACATTGCTGACAATTAGTTGCGTGATATCCGTGCTACTAACCATCCGATCGCCGCAGTGATTCTTGCACTGCGCTTGAACTTACTGCATCTGCCCCCATCTGAGCGACAGCGTCATCGACTCTCGCCAGTCATCCATGGCCGCTCTGATTGCTTTGAATCGTAATATGACAGGAATATTCCATGACCCAGCAAGAAGGATTTCAACGTCTTCGTACCACTTTGCAGCGCCAGATTATTGGCCAGCCTCATCTGGTTGACCGTTTGCTGATTGCTCTGCTCAGTGATGGACATCTGTTAGTGGAAGGTGCTCCGGGGCTGGCCAAAACCAAGGCCATCAATGCCCTGGCGCAAAACATGGAAGGCGATTTCAAACGTATCCAGTTCACTCCGGACTTGCTGCCCGGTGATATTACCGGCACCGAAATTTACCGCCCCGAGCACCATAATTTTGAGTTTCAGCCCGGGCCGATTTTCCATAACCTGATTCTGGCCGACGAAATCAACCGCGCACCAGCCAAGGTGCAAAGCGCCTTGCTCGAAGCCATGGCCGAACGGCAAGTAACCGTTGCCGGTGTCACCCGGCCATTACCGGCGCTGTTTTTGGTAATGGCCACCCAGAACCCGATTGAGCAAGAGGGCACCTACCCACTGCCCGAAGCCCAGCTCGACCGTTTTATCATGCATGTCCGGATCGATTACCCGGATGCCGACGCCGAGCTGAAAATCCTGCGGCTGGCCCGTGGCGAAGCCATGGATAACCCAACCGACGCTCTGCCAGCCTTGAGCCAGCAAGATATTCTCAGCGCCCGCCAGGCAGTGTTGTCGTTACATATGAGCGAAGCCGTTGAGCAATATATTGTGCAACTGGTGATGGCCAGCCGGAACCCCGGCCGTTACAACGCCGAGCTGGCCAACTGGATTGAGTACGGCGCCAGTCCCCGTGGCACCATCGCGCTTGAACGCTGCGCCCGCAGTCACGCCTGGTTACAGGGCCGCGATTACGTCAGCCCGGATGATGTCCAGGCAGTCGCCCACGATGTTCTGCATCATCGCCTGATACTGAGCTTTGAAGCTGAAGCCAGCGGCAAAACGACCGATCAGGTGATCGATACGCTGCTGTCCCTGGTTCCCGTGCTCTGACAGGCAGACTCTCATGCGCTATTCCAACGACCCGACCCTGAGCCTGTTTCATCACGGCAGTCAGCTCAACCCTGCCCAGCTGATTCGTCTCAGCCAGCTGGCTCGCCATATCCCGTTAAAAAAACAGCAACGGATACTCAGCAGTCGGGCAGGTAATCATGTATCACGGGTTAAAGGACGTGGCCTCGACTACGCCGAAAACCGCCAGTATCTGCCCGGTGATGATATTCGGGCGATGGACTGGCGCGTCACGGCCCGGACGGGTAGCCCACATATCAAGGTCTATCAGGAAGAAAAAGAACGGCCGGTCCTGCTGGTCACCGACTTGCGAGCCAGCATGAATTTTGGCAGTCGCCGCACGCTGAAACAGTTGTTAGCTGCCGATCTGACGGCCCTGCTGGGCTGGGCTGCCATCGCAGAAGGCAGTCGCCTTGGTGCCCTGCTGTTTAATGATAACGACGAACTCGATCTGCGGCCCAAGCCAGGTCGGCGTCAGCAACTGCACATTATCAACAGTCTGGCGACCCTGTACGACACCCGGCCACCGGGCAGTCATGTTCCAGCTTCAGCCTCGGCGTCACCCCAGCAACGAATCACCGATATGTGCCTGCATTTACGCCGTATCGCCAAGCCCGGCAGCAGTATCTACTTTATCAGTGACTGGCACGGCATGAATGCCGATGCCGAAGCACAGCTGTTCACCCTCAGTCGCCATTGCGACCTGACGGCGATCCAGATTTATGATCCACTTGAAGCCCGTTTGCCAGCCAGTGGCTGGCTGACGCTGACCAATGGCCAGCGCCGTGACCTGATTAACAGCTCCTCACAACGCCAGCAGCACAGCCACCAGCAACGCTTTGAGCAGCAGCAACAGCAATTGCAGCAACATATGCTGCGGCTGCAGATGCCCTTGTTGACCCTGTCAACCGCCGACGAGCCGTTACCGAGCCTGCTGGCCGGGTTGGGTTTAACCAGGGTCACAGGAGGTTAACCATGGCAACCAGCCCTACCCTACCAGCCGCAACCAACCCACTGGCCAGTCCGGTGCCCTCACTGCCACTGGCCGATATTCACTTGCCCGATCCAGTGTCAAGCTGGCCCGCACCGGGATGGTGGCTGCTGGGACTGGTTGTACTGGTCGCCGTCGCGGTAGCTTGCTACGTCGGCTACCAGCAATTATGGCGACCGTACCGGCAGCGGCAAAAACAGCGGGCCATCCAGCAGGCTTTGCAGGCCCGGCTGCAACAGGCCAGAGCCGACTGGCACCAGCATCAACAGGCCGGGCGTTATATTGCCGACCTGCAAACCACACTGAAACTCTGGTGTCGGCATTACGCCCCAGAGGCAATGACGTTACATGGCGCGGCCTGGCTCACTTTTTTACAAGGTCGCCAGGCGGAATCTCTTTTCGACAGCAGCGACAGCCGCTTGCTACAGCACGGGCATTACGCGCCGCTCACTGATATTCGTGACGAACAACTGGACACCTTATTCCAGCATCTGACTCGCTGGCTGGCCAACGCTACAGCCCCGGAAACAGCCCCGCAAACGATTCAGGAAACGACCGCCACTACGACCGCCACGACCACTACCTCTCGTCCCATCCCCCGGCAACAGGAGTCACGCGGATGAACTGGTTTTCACCTGATGCCCTGGCTTCACTGGAATGGTACTGGCCCTGGGCCTTTGTACTGTTGCCGCTGCCATTACTGATCCGCTTCCTGCTCCCGGCCATCAAGCCGGAACAGGCTGCCCTGCGCGTCAGCCAGCTGGATGACTGGACTGGCCAACACAGCAACGATCAACAGCGCCACACCAGTGCCTGGCTGGTTCTGGCGAGTATCAGTCTGATCTGGTGTTTGCTGGTAACGGCCCTGGCGCGACCTTATCAACTGGGTGATGCCGTTGCCCTGCCCACCAGCGGTCGAGACCTGTTATTGGCCGTCGATATTTCCGGCAGCATGCAACGTGAAGACATGGTGATTAATGGTCAGCAGGTTGATCGCCTGAGCGCCGTAAAAAACGTCGTGGAGCAGTTTATCGATCAACGTCAGGGCGACCGGCTGGGTCTGATTCTGTTTGGTTCCAACGCCTACATCCAGACGCCACTGACCTTTGACCGCCAGACCGTACGCCAGTATCTGTTGGAAGCCCAGATTGGCCTCGCCGGTGAGCAAACCGCGATTGGTGATGCCATTGGTCTTGGCATCAAACGCCTGCTCAGTCATCCCGCCGACAGCCGGGTAATGGTGTTGCTGACCGATGGGGCCAATACCGCCGGCGAAATCGAACCATTACGTGCCGCTGCCCTGGCCGCTGACAACCAGGTACGGATCTACACCATTGCCCTGGGAGCCGACTCCATGGTGGTACCCGGCCTGTTTGGTAATCGTCGGGTCAACCCGTCCCGCGATCTGGATGAGCCCACTCTGACCGAGATCGCCCGACAAACCGGCGGGACCTTCTTTCGTGCCCGTAATATCGACGAGCTGAACCAGATTTACGGGCTGATCGACCAACTGGAACCAACCGAAAAAGACCCGGAAATATTCCGGCCACAACGCAGCCTGTACGACCAGCCGCTAGGACTGGCGCTGGTGTTATCGCTGTTACTGGCGCTGGCACGCAGCGTTGATTTTATCGCGCTGCAGCAGCGGCTGCGCCATGCCGGTTCACGAGGTAAATAGCCGTTGTGATGGATTCTAACCTGATGACCAGTTTTCATTTTCTGCGCCCTGAATGGCTTTGGTTGCTGCTACCAGCAGCCCTGTTACTGTGGCAAAACCATCGCCGCCAACTGCAATCCGGCCAGTGGCAAACCCTGATGGACCCACAGCTGCTGGACTATATGGTGGAGCAGCAACCGGCCCAGGGACGCCGCCCCGGACTGATCTGGCTGGCACTGGGATGGTTACTGGCCACTCTGGCCATGGCCGGGCCAAGCTGGGAGAAACTGCCCCAACCCGTGTACAAGAACCAACACATACTGGTGATTCTGCTGGATATGTCGTATTCCATGGCCGCCCAGGATATCAAGCCGTCACGGACTGAACGGGCGTTGCAGAAAATCACCGATATTCTCAACAGCCGCCGGGACGGACAAACCGCCCTGATCACCTACGCCGGTGACGCCCATACCGTCACCCCGGTCACCAACGACAGCGGCACCATTGCCAACCTGCTTCCAGCGCTGTCACCTTTTATCATGCCCAGCCCGGGCAGCCGCCCGGACCGCGCCATCGAGCTGGCACAACAACTGGTGCAAGACAGTGGCTACCAGCGGGCTGACCTGCTGCTGATTACCGACGGTATCCAGCCCAGAGACGTTGACCGCATCCAGCAGGTGCTGGATCAAAGGCATTTCCACCTTGGGGTGATCAGCCTTGGCAGCCCTCAAGGGGCACCGATTCCCCTGCCCTCCGGCGGCTTTTTACAAGACAGCAACGGCAGTATTGTATTGCCGGGTCTGGATACCCGACCACTGGATGCATTACAGCAACAGCTGGGTATTCCCTGGCACGCCATCAGCTTGCTTGACGACGACTGGCAAGCCGTTACACCAGCAGCGGCAACCCCGGATTCCCATACTAACCCTGAAGCGAAACACTCGGACCAGAACAACAGTCTGAACCACAGTCAGAGTCAGCCATCCTTCGACCGCTGGCTGGATGAGGGCTTTTGGTTGCTACTGATCATATTGCCCCTGGCGCTGGCCGGATTTCGCCGAGGAGTATTAAGCAGCTGGTGCCTGGTCTTACTCTTGCCGCTCGGGTTGTTATCATCTCCACCCGGCTATGCGGAAACAACCACCGACAGCAGCGCCAACACTGGCAGTCGCTGGCAAGACTGGTGGTCAACACCGGATCAACAGGGTGCCCGCTTACTGGACACCGACCCGGCCGCCGCGGCCAGCAAGTTTGAAGACCCGGCCTGGCGTGGTACCGCCGCCTATCGAGCCGGTGACTATCAGGCAGCGGTCGACGCTTTTGCCAACGACCCCAGTGCCACCGGCCACTACAATCTGGGCAACGCACTGGCGCAACAGGGTCGCTACGAGGATGCCTTGGCGGCCTACGACAATGCCCTGCAACAACAGCCCGATATGGAGGATGCCCGCAAGAACCGGGAGATAGTTGCACAGGCACTGAAACAGCAGCAGGACCAGCAAGATCAGAAAAGTCAGGATCAGCAGCAAGATCAGGATAATCAGGGACAACAACAAGACCAGCAAAACCAGCAGGGCCAGAATGGTCAGGATCAACCGTCCTCGGACTCGTCCTCAAAGAATGCCGATCAGTCCGGTGAGCCGTCTTCCGAGCCACAGCAATCCAGCGAACAACCCAGCGAGCAATCGCCGTCTGACGCCGATAACGATGGCCAGTCAGATCAGCAACCCGGTCAGGATCAGCAGCCGTCTCAGGAATCATCACCAGAAGACGCCGATGACCAGACCAGCGACGACCAGACCAACAAAGACCAGGCTAACAACGACACACCAGCCAACAACCAGGCACCACAGCGCGCGCTTGGGGATATTCCCAGCGATAGCCTCGAGCACTTGAGCCCAGAAGAACAAGCCAGCCTGCGCCAATGGCTTAACCGGGTGCCCGACCAGCCCGGCCAGCTGCTGCAACGCAAGTTTTTATATCAGTATTCCCAGCAATCCAAAGATCAGCCGCCAGAGGATGTTTTATGGTAAATCAGCGAGAATTCCGGCTGATGGCCCGCCCCGTTGTCGCCCAAGCCCAAGCTAAAGCCACCCCTGCCCACCAAAGGGGCACGGCTCGTTCACTGCACTCGCTATGGCTACTGCTAGCCCTGCTCCTGATCAGCCCGCGCCTGCTGGCCGACAGCTTTACCGCCAGTGTCGATCGCAGCCAGCTGTCGGAACAGGAAACCCTGCAACTGACCCTGACCCACGATCCGCAAATACTCTTTGGTTCCCCCGACCTGAGCGCCATCCGGCAAGACTTTGAGATTGTGCAAGGGCCCAACCGCATGAACAGCATGCGCTCGGTCAATGGCGAAAGCAGCTCTCGCACCGAATGGACCCTGACCCTGATGCCCAAACGTACCGGTGCCCTGACCATTCCGGCGATTGAGTTTAAAGGTGAACGCAGTCAACCTCTGACCATTACGGTCAAGCCGCTGTCCGACAGCGTGCGCGAACAGGCCAGCCAGCAGGCATTTTTCGATATCCAGCTGGACCAGCAACCTGAATATTATGTCCAGGGCCAAATCCTCTACACCGAAAAGCTTTATTACCGCGTTAATCACCGCGATGCCAATCTCAGTGAATTGCAGGTAGAAGATGCTCGGGTCGAGATGCTGGGAGACCCGAAACATTACACCAGCATGATTAATGGTGAACGGGTCGGCGTCTACGAACGGCGTTATGTGATTTATCCAGAAAAAGCGGGCACCCTGGTGATTCCCGGGCAACGTTTTCAGGCTCTGGGAATTGTGCAAAACGGCAACGACCCCTGGGACCGTCAGCGCACCATGATTTCGGCCGTGACCCGGCCACTGGAGCTGGAGATTTCGCCGATTCCTGCCAACTATCCGGCTGCTCCCTGGCTACCCGCCCAACAGCTCAGCCTGACGGAGCAGTTCAGTGCCGACCCGACCCAATGGCAGGTTGGCGAGCCCATTACCCGGACGTTGATTATCCGCACCGAAGGCATGTCGGCCAGCCAGGTGGTATTACCCGATTTACCCCAACCGGCTGGCATGAAGCAGTACCCGGATCAGTCAGAGTATCAGGATACCCCCGGGGAGCACGGCTTCAGTGGCCAGTTCCAGCAAGCCATTGCCATGGTGCCAACAGCAGCAGGGACCGTCGTCCTGCCGGAGATACGTTTGCCATGGTGGAACACTCATACCAATCAACTGGAATACGCCACACTGCCTGCGCGTACCGTGACGGTATCAGCAGACCCGGCCCAGACTGTCCCAGGTGCACCCAGTGGGATGACAGCCAACCAGCCCCCATCCCAGAGCAGTGCAGCCAGCACGACTCTTAATAACAACACCGCTCTCAGCAATACCAACCCGGGCACCACAATGGCCGGTGCTGCCACCACCCAGGGTATGACTACCATCGGCATTATTGGCTGGGTAGTGGCGCTATTACTGCTGTGCAGTCATCTGTTGTTGCTGTACTGGTGGAAATTCCGCTCGCCACAGCCAACCACACAGGCCAACCAAACGGTTAACAGGGATAAAACGCCGGCCGCCAGCTGGGCAACGCTAACACGGGCGTGTAATCAGGGAACCATGGGAGAAATACGCGCCGCGCTACTGAACTGGCTGGCAACAGAGATGGCGAGCAGTGGTATCAGCCGTATCGATCAGCTGGCCAGCCGGGCTGGCGATCCTGAGCTGGTTCGCAGCTTGCAGCAACTGGACGCCAGCTTGTATGCACCGGAAAACGACCGTTCGAACCTGGATGGCAAACAGCTACTGCGCCAGCTGACACACTGGCGTCAACAGCAAGGTCGCACACAGGCTGGTTCCGGTTCATTGCACGACAGTCTGTATCCATCCTGATACAACGTCCTGAGATAACAGCCAAAAATAACGTTCTGGAATAACCAACGATAGATAACGCTAGATAACGATGGCTGTAGCCGGGCGGTTTTTATTCGACCACCAGCCCATGCTCAGCCAACACAGCCAGCAGGCGGGCTTCATCCCAGACACTGACGCCAAGATTATTGGCCTTGGTCAATTTGGAACCCGCCTTGTCTCCCGCCACCAGAAAATCGGTTTTGGCCGATACACTGCCCGTTACCTTGACTCCCAGTGTTTGCAAATGTGCCTTGGCTTGCTCACGGGACAAGGCCGACAGGGTGCCGGTAATCACCGCGGTTTGCCCGGCCAAAGGCAATGCATCGGCCTCTGACGGCTGCACCGGTTCGGCTTCTGGCCAGACCAGCCCGGCCTGTTGTAATTGCTCGATCACCGTCCGGTTGTGGCCTTCGGCAAAAAAGTTGACCACATGACTGGCCACCACGGTGCCAACATCGGACACCTCCAGCAGTTGTTCAACACTGGCATCCATAATCGCCTGCAAAAAGCCGAAATGATCGGCCAGACTTTGCGCCGTCACCACACCGACCTCCCGGATACCCAGGGCATACAAAAACCGTCCCAGAGTGGTCTGTCTGGCCTTGTCGAGGGCTGCCAGTACATTGGTGGCCGATTTCTCACCCATTCTCTCCAGGCCCGACAACTGCTCCAGTGTCAGGTGGAACAGGTCGTCGACAGAATCGATCAGGTTGGCAGCCACCAGTTGTTCTATCAGTTTGTCGCCCAGACCTTCTACATCCAGTGCCTTGCGTGAGGCAAAGTGCTTGATGGCTTCTTTGCGTTGTGCGGCACATACCAGCCCGCCAGTACAACGAGCTACGGCTTCGCCTGCGACCTTTTCAATCAGCGAGTCACACACCGGACAGCGATCAGGCATGACAATCGCTTCGGTCTGCGGCGGCCGTTCCGCCATCACCACGGAAACAATCTGTGGAATCACGTCACCGGCCCGACGAATAATAACGGTATCCCCAATCCGTACTTCCAGCCGGGCAACTTCGTCCATATTGTGCAGCGTGGCATTACTGACGATAACTCCTGCGACTTGCACTGGCTGCAGGCGGGCTACAGGGGTTACAGCACCAGTGCGGCCAACCTGAAAATCCACCCCGATCAAACGGGTCATCTGCTCCAGTGCCGGAAACTTGAAGGCAATCGCCCAGCGTGGTGCCCGGGCCACAAAGCCCAGCTGCTGTTGTAAAGCCAGATCGTTTACCTTGAATACCGAACCATCTATTTCATAGTCCAGCTGATGGCGTTTCTCACCTAACAGCCGATAGCATTGCAGTGCCGGTTCCAGACCGCTGGCAAGACGGGTTTCCGGATTGATACGGATACCCCACCCCTGAATCTGATCCAGCACGCCCCGGTGGGTTGCCGCCAGTTCAAATTCGTCCGAGACGATCCCAACGCTGTAGGCACAAAATTCCAGTGGCCGTTGTGCTGTAATGGCAGAGTCGAGCTGACGCAACGAGCCGGCGGCAGCATTACGTGGATTGGCAAACACCTTGCTGCCGCTGGCTCTGGCCTTGGCGTTGTAGGCCTCAAAGCCGGCCTTGGGCATATAGACTTCGCCACGGACTTCGATACGCTGCGGCCAGTTCTCGCCTTGAAGGCGCAAGGGCACATTCTTGATCGTGCGGACATTCCGGCTAATGTCTTCACCGGTCTGGCCATCGCCACGGGTCGCCGCCCGTACCAACAGGCCATTTTCATACAGCAAGCTGACCGCCAGACCATCCAGCTTTGGTTCACACACCAGTTCAATATCGGTGGTGGTTTTCAGTCGATCCTGCAGGCGCTGGTAAAACGCGGCGAACTCTGTTTCGTTCATGGCGTTATCCAGCGACAGCATTGGCATTTCGTGCTGGATCTGGTCAAACGATGATAACGGCTCGGCACCGACACGCTGGGTGGGTGAGTCTGTAGTAACCAGCTCCGGGAACTGTGCTTCCAGCTGCTGTAACTCCCGCATCAGGCGGTCGTATTCGGCATCGGGAATCAGCGCTTCATCCAGAGTGTAATAACGATAGTTGTGGTCGTTGATTTGCTGACGCAGCTGTTGAATACGGATACTGGCTTCGTTTGCTAACACGACGTCTTGGGAGGTATCGGAGGGCATGACTTTCTGGCTCACACTGGCAGGCGCGGTGCGTGCCGCGCCTGAAGGAATGGGTTGTACACACTGGTGACGCTAGCGCCGCCGGCCTGCTGCCGCCTGTTTTTTGGCCAACAGTGCTTGTCGACGTTCATATTCAAGAATTTGCTGACGATCGTGCTCTACCGTTTGTTTGGTAAAGGTACTGAGCGTGCCATCCTTGAGTTCGGCATTCAGGTGATCGGCCAGCAGCCGCGCCATTTCAGACATGGCCTGATAGGCTTCCAACGGGCGCTTGGCACCTGGCAGGCTTAAAAAGAACGTTAATCCGGCAAAATTCTCATCGGCCATGGTGGCCGGATCAAAGATGCCGGGTTCGTAAGTCTGGGCAATTGAAAACTGGATCGCCCCCTGACCGTCGGCTTCTTCAAAGCGGTGAAATATTTTTTCTTCGCCGTAACGCAGGTCACAGCCATCAAACAGGTGTAAGAGTGCCAGACCGGAAAACCCTGCCTCATCCCGAGCACGGGCGTGCACAACCAGTACGACTTCTGCTGCAGCGCGACTGGACAGCTGTTCAGCATTCTCGCCAGCATAAATAATCAACTCACTGCCCTGATCCGCACCCTGTTCTTCTTGCAGGGCAATCTCATCTTCAAGATGTGGCTGCTGGTCGTCCTCTGCCTGACTGTCTGCCAATGTGGTGTCGGCTTCCTCATGACTGGTTTCGTACCCAGTCGATATGGCCGCCTGTTCTTCTGTCCTGGCCTCTGGCTCGATAATCACTTCCTGCTCACCCAGCGCTTCGACGGTCATCAACAGCGGCACGGATTCATCCAGATTCACCGGCTGGGCTTTGGGGATGATGGCGGCCGGTGGCTGCTCGTCGGTTGACTGGTCTATTTCCTGGCTACGGGCATTCAGCCAGCTTTCAATATTGTCTTGCAAGCCCTGTTCTTCTGTACTCCCGGTCTCGGGTTCCAGAACATCGGTACGGGGAGCAGCCAGATCGTCACGGTCACTGGCCCAGGCCTCGGGAACAAAAGCGTCGATATCCCCCGGGTTGTCTGTACTGCCGGAGTCGCTGGCCGTTATCGGGTCATCCTTGGATTCAGAATCCTCCACTACCCGAAAACGCCCACCCGGTAACTCAGGGTTGTGATTATCTTGCGGAAATTTGAAATTCTTGTTGATGTCCAGCTTCAGTGCCATCGCCCGGGCACGCTTCATTCGCCGTATGCCATCCACTACGATCGTCACGACTGCCAGTAACCCCAGCAAAATCATGACCGTTTTCCAGGTCAGTTCCATAACGCCCTCTTCGTCTGTGTATTATCGGGCAACTGGATTTGGTGTCTCATAAAACCCGTTGTAGGTTGCCCGCTGTATTCTGTTGTTGATTGCGCCCTTTCTGACGCCCGGCAGCTTAACGCTTACTGTTCGATCATTTCTGCCGCCGCTTCGACATCAACAGAAACCAGCCTGGACACGCCAGGCTCCTGCATGGTGACACCCAGTAATCGGGATGCCATTTCCATTGCGATTTTGTTGTGGGTAATAAATATAAATTGCACCTTGTCTGACATTGCCTTTACCAGTTTGGCATAACGTCCGACATTGGCATCATCCAATGGTGCGTCTACTTCATCGAGCATACAAAACGGCGCCGGATTCAGCTGGAAGATGGAAAATACCAGTGCGATTGCCGTTAATGCTTTTTCACCGCCCGACAGCAAGTGAATAGTGCTGTTTTTCTTGCCCGGAGGCCGCGCCATAATGGCTACGCCTGTGCTCAGCAAGTCATCATCGGTCAGGTCCAACCAGGCATGCCCACCACCAAATACCTTGGGAAACAGGTCGGCCAGGCCGTGGTTGATTTTATCAAAGGTCTCTTTGAATCGGGTACGGGTCTCACGGTCAATTTTATGAATGGCGCTTTCCAATGTTGCCAGCGCGGTTTCCAGATCGTTACTCTGGGTATCCAGATACACTTTACGTTCTGACTGCAGTCGATATTCATCGATAGCCGCCAGGTTGATATTGCCAAGACGCCGAATGCGTTCACCCAGGTCAGACAGGTCTTGCTGCCAACGTTCGGGGTCCGCTTCTTCTGGCATATTGTCCAACACGTCTTTCAGGGTCAGTTTTTCTTCCTGCAGCTGTTCGATCAGCCCTTGGCGACGAATATCCAGCGCCTGACATTCCAGTCGTACGGCTTCCAGCTGGTTACGCACTTCCAAGGCCTGTTGTTCTGCCTGACCACGCTGTTGCTCCAGCTGCCGCAATCCGGCTTCTGTGCTTTCCAGCTGGCTACGGGCTGCCTGTACCTGCTGTTCTGCCTGTTGGCGTCGGGTTAACAGTTGTTGCAGTTCTGATTTTAACTGCTCCAGATCAATATTATGATCTTGCGTTTGGCTTGACAGTATAGCCTTTTTTCTTCCACGCCACTGTTCCAGCTGCGCCTGTAACCTCTGTAGTGCCGTGTTTAGCGACTGAATACGGCTATCCAGTTCACGTTGTCCCAATGCGGCCTGATGAGCGGCTTGCTGTTGTTGTTGCAATAATGCCCGTGCATCATCCAATTGTTGCTGTTTGCTGTCTCGCTGCTGCAGCAGTTGGTCACGCTCATCGCCATATTGTTCAATCGCGGCATTGGCTTCTTGCCATTGCAGCCGGGTTTCTTCCAGTTCTTCTTGCAAAAATGCCTGTTGTTCACGAGCTTCCCCCAGGTCGTCATCGATACGCCGGCTTCGTTGTGCCGCCTGTTCGGCCCGGGCCTGGTGGGCTGACAGCTGGGTTTGTAGTGTCATCAACTGGCTGTTGACCTGCTGCCATTCCCGTTGGGCATTGTCCCGTTGCTGTTCCAGACCACGCAAGCGCATCCGCGCTGCTTCGTAATCGGCTTCCCACTCTTCCACGTCCATATCCAGCTGGTCCCATTGCTCCAGCAACAGTTCCAGCTCTTGCTGGCGACCCAGAACACTGCCCTGGCTTTCGTCCTGGCGTTGTACCCGTATCCAGTCGCGGCCAACCCGTACTGCGTCGGCAGTGATCCAGCTTTCTCCGACGGCCAGCTGGTGACGCTGCGCCAGGGCCTGGTCAAGGGAGTCTATGGTGCGTACGGAGGCCAACAGGTCGTCCAACGGATAAGCACACTGTACCCGTTGCAGCAGGGAGTCCGGGGCCAGCGCGGTATTGCTCGCATCAATGGCGGAGTCGGACCAGAGCACAAGGCTGCCTTCCTGCAAGCTGTCCAGCCATTGGCTGGCGGCGTCCAGATTATCGATCACCAGCGCTTGCAAGTAGTCCCCCAGGACTGCTTCCACTGCGTCTTCCCAGCCTCGTTCAACCTGCAGCCGTTCTGCCAGTCGGGGTTTGCGCGCCAGCTGACGGCTTTCCAGCCAACGGGCCATGGCATCGCTGCCTTGCCCCAGTGCGGCTTTTTGCAGCGCTTCCAGTGTTGCCTTGCGATTGCTGAGGGTGTTGAGTTGCTGGCGACCGGTTTCTATTTGCTGTCGTTGTTGCTCGATCTCGCCCCGAACTCGCTCAGCCTGTTCTTTACTGCTGTCGGCACGCTGTTGCTGGTCTTCTGCTTGCAGCTCGTATTCGCTCACTTCTTCTTGCAGCAGCTGGATTTCATCCTGTTCCGGGCTGTTCTGTAGTTGCTGTTGCTCGCTTTGCAATTTTTGTAGCTGTTGCTGCAAGCGCGTCAGTTGCTGCTCCAGGGATTGGATCCGGGTCTGGGCAACATCGGCCTGACGGGCTGGCTCACCCGCCCGTTGGGTAAACTGTTGCCAGTCATCCTGCCAGCGGGCTTGCTCATGTTCGGCGTCTTCGAGCTGCTCTTTGGCTTGCTGTAGTAACTCGTCCAACAGTTCCTGTTCCGGTGCCTGTTGCAGACGCTCGGCTTCCAGCTGATCCAGTTGCTGCTGATCGGCTTCCAGGGCGATCTGGCAGGCTTCCAGCTCACGTTCGGCTTCGGCCAGATTACGGCTCAGTTCCTGCGACATTTGCGACTGGTGTTCTATTTTTTGTTCCTGGCGGGCAATCAGGGCACCGACTTCATAAAACTGGCCCTGCACTTCCTGAAACTGTTCGTTGTGTTCCGTTTGTTGTAGCCGTAACGATTCGGTTGTGGTGTCGATGCGCACCTGCTCGGATCGATACGCTTCCAGACGTGTATCCAGCTCACTGATCAATAACTCGCGCTGGCAGTACTCCTGATCCAGTTGCTGCCATTTCAGTGCCTGCAACTGGGCTTTTTTCTGCCGCTCTTCGGCTTTGAGTGCCTTGTATTTTTCCGCGGCCTCCGCCTGGCGCTGCAGATGCCCCAGCTGGCGGGTCAGTTCGTCGCGAATATCCTGCAGGCGTTCGAGGTTTTCCTGCGTGCGGCGCATGCGGTTTTCGGTATCACGGCGGCGGTCTTTATAACGGGAGATACCCGCCGCTTCTTCAACGTAAATCCGCAGTTCTTCCGGTTTGGCTTCAATCAGGCGGGAGATCATGCCCTGTTCGATAATGGCGTAGGAACGAGGCCCCAGGCCAGTCCCCAGAAACAGGTCGGTAATGTCTTTACGGCGACAGCGGCTGCCATTCAGAAAGTAGGTAGACTGGCCATCCCGGGTAACCTGGCGACGGACGCCAATTTCGGTGTAGGCCGCGTATTCTCCCCGCAGCGTCTGGTCACTGTTGTCAAAAATCAGGTCAACGCTGGCTTTGCCTACCGGCTTGCGCTCGGAAGAACCATTAAAGATAACGTCGGTCATCGAGTCGCCACGCAGGTATTTGGCTGAGCTTTCGCCCATCACCCAGCGCACCGCATCAATGGTGTTGGATTTGCCGCACCCATTAGGGCCAACGATACCGGTCATATTGGTATCAAAGCTGACCGTGGTGGAGTCGACAAAAGATTTGAAGCCAGAGAGTTTGATGGCCTTCAGGCGCATAGGAATCCGGTGGAGTTGGACTGTACAGGGCAACAGCCCGAATAATACGCAATATTAATTGGAAGTGGCTAATCACGCCACTTCCACAGCGTCAGATTGACTCTTTCTGTGCATTGGCTTCGATGGCTTGCACTACCAGCAAGCAGTGACGCTTACAATATTCATTGACCAACGCCTGTACTTCATCACAGCGTTCACCCAGGGTATAGCCGATCAGGCGGGTAACAAACAGACTGGTTTCGTTCATTTCACCCAGGTTTTTGCGTAATGCCAAGGCCAGCGCCCGATGCAGGGGAGGCTGCAGGTTGTCGAGGGCGGTTTTCAGGTATTCATTGCCGGCCGCTACCGCGGCGCTGGATATCAGTTCGAAGTTGGCATCGATAAACTGGTGAGGGTCGTGCTCGGCGGCGGTGTTACTCAGTTTGTTGACCAGCGCTTCCAGTGTTTGCTTGTCTTCTTCTTTCCAGCTCCAGGAAAGTTTCTCTGCCAGCATTTCAAGCAGGTTGCCATACAACCGATACAGGCTGCGTACACGGTCGGCATTCAGTTCGGTGACATAAGCACCCCGGCGCGGCTGGATAGTGACCAGATGCCGACGTTCCAGAATCAGCAGTGCTTCGCGAACCGACCCACGACTGACCTTCAGCTCGGTTACGATGCGAGCTTCCTGGATACGCTCGTTATTGACCAGGTCTCCCTGAATAATGCGATTGGCCAGGTGATTGGCTATTTGTTCTGCAAGACTTTCGGCGACAACAAACGCCATAAATCAATTCCTCGTAAAGCGATATATATGACCCGAGACCATCCTCTGGCTCAGGCTATGCAACGTTGACTGTCATCATGCTCGGGTCAACATATTATCGGTAATCATGTTTTTTACGGATACTCCACAGCACGATTGCTGAAAACGGGAGTTTTCTCCGTCATTTGTGCTACAGAACTCCCCCATCCGGGAAATGGTAGCATAGGCATACAGCAAAACGGCCCAGGCTGTCCTGCTTAGCATAACCTGCTCCAACATCTCTGTAATCACGCGACCATCCAATAATCATCGACGCAAGAGGGAAACGACAGGGAATCTACAAAAAGAGCCCACTTGGCCAAAAACAACACTTAGTCTCTTGCCAGGAACAATAACTACCGAAAAAAGCATCTTTCTCAGCCAAAAGTACCAATTTCTACGAATGATCAATCAACTTTGTGCTTTTATACTGCCTGCTGAAAAGACCCGGACAGTATAAAACGCCCATGTTGTCTATGGAGCCGTCACTGTTTGCCCGCAATAGACAGCAGCCTCTCGTCGGTCTGGCCGGAGCATATTGACACATATGCGACCAAGTCAACAGAAGCATGCATATATGTGTGTGACAACGATATTCCGGATGAGACACAACCAGTGGTTTTTGCATACTCAACCAACAGTGACAACATGAATAGCGCATCAGCGGATAACGACAACAAAAAATCGATGGAATTCCTGACCCAGCTGGGACAACGAATTTCTACCATGGCCGATCTGGTCGGTGGCAAAAAGAAACTCGCCGATGCCGCTGGTATTTCAGAGTCACAGCTTTACCGCTGCATCAAAGGTGCCAGTGCCACCACGGTCGAGCCACTGGTCGCCATGGCAAAAGCCGCCAACGTTTCCATTGAATGGGCAATATCCGGCGAAGGCCTGATGCAAGCCTGTCCTGATCAAAAAACAGCGCGCATCGACACCCCCACTCCGTGCCATACCGGCTCACTCCCCTTGTGCGACAAGCACACGACCTGCGCAGAATTTGCCCCTCCCAACCACTGGGCCAAACAACGGGGCTTGAACGACCAGAGCCTGAGATTAATAACGGCCCGGGGCGACAGTATGGAACCCACCATTACCAACGGTAGCCTGGTGCTGATCGACACCGGAAATACCTCACTGGAAGATGGTTATCTGTACGCGTTGCGAGAAGATACTTTCGAAGTCATACGGCGCATTCAGCGCAAACCGGGTCAGGGCATCTGGCTGCTGACCGATAATACCCACTATACCGATATCCTGTTGGCAGCAGACGATATCAACCCATTGGGAATCATTGGCCGAGTCGTCTGGATTGGCAGAGATGTATAAGCCCTGATACAGGGCTTATACACAATCAACGGATTCAGGCAGTGGCTTGCCGAGCCCGAATGGCAATCAGAACACCCGCCACAATCATCGCCATTGCCAGCAACATCAGCAGGGTCAGATGCTCAGACAAGACCAGCGCCCCCATTAATACCGCCAGCCCTGGCACCAACAGCTGCACCTGTGCTGCCCGATGAATCCCCAACCAGGGCAACACCTGATACCAGCCAAAATAGCCGACTCCGGACGCCACAGCCCCTGACAGAATCGCCAGTAATAACGGCTGCCAGTCCAACAGTTCTGCGACAGCAGCAAAAGGCAATAACAGCATCGACAGAATACTCGCCGCGACAAACGCTGCCTGCACATCCGCCAGCGGTGTCGACGAACCTTGCCCCAACACCACAAAGCTGGTCCAGCCCACGGCAGAAACCACCATCAGTAATACCGCCCACCAGGAATATACGGCACTCCCGGGCAGTAACAGCAGTGCCAGTCCGCTGATGGAAACCAGCATGCCTGCCACTTGCCAGCGTCCCGGGTGTTCACCGCGCCAGATATTGACCAGTTGCAGGCCGATTTGTACCGTGGCGAACAGCACAAAAGCGCCAACACCGGTATCCAGACTGACATAGGCCATGGAAAACGCCGCAGCATAAACAAATAGTCCCAACCCCAGAAACCAGAAACGGGGAGCCTTGATGCTTACTCGGTTATGAGTTGCTGCCCGCGCATTTTGAAACCACAATAACAGGCTCAACACCACGGCACCGGATACCAGCCGAATCATGGTGAAATTTTCAGGGTCAAAATTATATTCCCGCAGCGCCCAGCGGCAGAGCAGAGAATTGGCGGCAAAAGCCAGTAAAACGAACGCAGTCTGAATCACCATCATATGCTCACTTGTTGTTAATATTATTCGGGCAATTTGCTGCCGTTTTTCTTTATCGATCAATTGATAAAAATACCCGGCAGCGACTTATCATCGCTACGTGCCTCTTTCTCCACACTTATCATTGAGTCGTAGTGGAGCATAACACTAAAGTATGACACCTGAGGCTGCCGTCATAATTGACTATTCCATCGATTAAGAAAAAGTATTATCTATTCCACCAGCGCAGCGTCTGCCTGCGCCAAACCCGATGCTGACAGGCCAGGGCAAGAGTCCGTTATCCATCCGCGGCATGCGTTGATACAGCAAGCAACACGACCAGGGTTTTCCTGACAAAGAGTTACCCACGAAGGGTTTGCCTGCCAAGGAATGCATCTGCTAATCTGCCCCGTCAACGTTTGACCCCGACCTGCTTGCTGCGCATCAGCGATCGCTCCGGCATAACGTTTCATGCCGTCACACGCCGGATGCTCGAGGTACTGGTGCACAGTAATGATCCAGCCTTGGCTGGCATACTGACCGGGTCGGCGTTAGCAATTGTGTTGCCCCTTTGCTTTGCCATGATCAATACGCCATGACACATTCACAACGCTGCAGCCGGGCGTTTTTCGCCGGATCGAGCGGTTCCGCCCGGATCTGATTCCTCAGCCAGTTCAGAGATATTTCATGATTAAACAGTCTGCCCTGATTCTGATCGGAGCACTTACCCTAAACAGCCTGATAGCCAGTGCCGACCCGTCACACAGCTGGAGTTACGAAGGTGCCAACGGCCCGGAGCACTGGTCCAGTCTTTCAGACAACAACGCCGCCTGTAACCATGGCTGGAATCAGTCACCGCTCAATCTGACCGCCATGATTGATGCCGATCAGTTACCGCTGGTCTTGAATTACCACCCGGGCGGCAAGGAAATCCTTAACAACGGCCACACCGTACAAGTCAATTACGCTACGGGAAATACCTTGAATGTGGGTTACCACCGTTTCAACCTGATGCAATTACATTTTCATACGCCGTCAGAAAACCGTATTGAAAGCCGCTCCTACCCGATGGAAATGCATATGGTTCATGCCACACCGGAAGGGCGGCTGGCCGTGTTGGCTATCATGTTCAAGACCGGCAAGAAAAACGCCGAACTGGCCAGAATCTGGGATGACCTGCCGCAGCCTGGCCAGCGCAGGGCATTGAAGGGCTCGCTGGATATCACCCAATTACTGCCCTCTTCACTGGATTACATTCGCTACAACGGCTCCTTAACCACGCCGCCCTGTACAGAAGGAGTCAGCTGGTTTGTACTGAAAACACCGATCGAAGCCTCCGCTGACCAGATGACAAGATTTACCCGCCTGATTGGCGAGAACAACCGCCCGCTACAGCATCTGAATGCCCGCGTGATTATCAAATAGAACAACGGCCAGTGCAGGCGCCTGCTTGCCTTGCTCCCGAGCCGAACCACAAGACAGGCCAGAACAAGCAAGCAAAAACGAGCCAAAAAAAAGCCCGCAGCGATCACCATCGCTGCGGGCTTTTTCATTCCATGCAACAGCAAACCGACGAGCCCTGACGGTCTGCTATGGCATTGAATGACTGTCGGTCAAATCATGCCTCGAGGCGTTCCCACACGGTGGCAATCCCCTGACCCAAACCGATACACATGGTCGATACGCCGTAACGACCGCCTTGCTGTTCCAGCACATTGATCAACGTGGTCGAGATACGGGCACCGGAACATCCCAGCGGATGACCCAACGCAATCGCACCACCATGAATGTTGACGTGATCATCTGCAACTGCAGTCAGCTTGAGGTCCTTGATGCAAGGCAAGGATTGTGCGGCAAAGGCTTCGTTCAGTTCCCAGTAATCAATATCGCTGGTTTCCAGACCGGCACGCTTCAAGGCTTTTTTGGTTGCTGGCACCGGGCCATAACCCATAATCGCCGCATCCACACCGGCAACCGCCATCGACACGATACGAGCACGGGGCTTGAGACCCAGCTCGGCGGCTTTTTCCGCACTCATCAGCAACATTGCTGCCGCACCATCGGTGATCTGGGAAGAAGTACCGGCCGTGACCGTCCCACTTTTGGGATCAAACGCCGGGCGCAAGGCACCCAGGGTCTGTAACGTGGTTTCCGGACGAATGGTTTCGTCTTCGCTAATCAATACCTGTTTGCCATCCGCATCGTGGCCATATATCGGGATGATTTCGTTCTTGAACTTGCCATCCAGCGTTGCCTGATGCGCACGCTGATGCGAGCGCACTGCGAAGGCGTCCTGTTGGTCACGGCTGATACCGTGCATCTTGCCGAGCATTTCTGCGGTCAGCCCCATCATATTGGAGGCCTTGGCAAAATGCTTGGACGATGCCGGGTTATGATCAAAACCATGGGTCATTTCGACGTGACCCATATGCTCAACCCCTCCCACCACAAATACATCACCGTTGCCGGTCATAATGGCCTGGGCCGCCGTATGAATGGCGCTCATGGCCGATCCACACAAACGGTTAACGGTTTGTGCACCGGCTTCTTTCGGGACTTTGGTGAGCAGACCAATCTGGCGCGCCACGTTAAAGCCCTGCTCTTTAGTCTGGTTCACACAGCCCCAGATAATGTCTTCCACCAGCTTGGGTGGCACTTCCGGGTTGCGGTCAAACAGTGCATCGATAATTGTGGCGGACAGGGTTTCTGCACGGACATGACGGAAAGCGCCACCACGGGAGCGGCCCATTGGCGTACGAACCGCGTCGATCACTACAACGTCTTTAGGATTCAGGGTTGTCATAAATTTCTCCAGGTTCGCTCTTATTCCGCACTGTCTGTGGTAACGGCTGCCGGGAAGTAGGACTCACCGTTGGCGGCCATTTCTCGCATACGGTCCGTCGGCTCATACAGTTTGCCCAGATGCGCAAAACGGTCACACTGCTCAACAAAGCTGGCCAGGCCCACGGTATCCATATAACGGCAAGCGCCGCCACGGAATGGTGGGAAACCGATACCAAAGACCAGACCCATATCCGCTTCTGCGGCGGTATCTACAATGCCTTCTTCCAGACAGCGGGCAATTTCGATACACATCGGAATCATACAGCGGGCAATGATGTCGTCGGCTTCAAAGTCGGTCGCGGCTGCCACTACAGGCTGAATCAGTTCGTAGGTGGTTTGATCAACGACTTTTTTCGGTTTGCCTTTCTTGTCGGTTTCGTATTTATAAAAACCTGCACCGTTTTTCTGACCATAACGATGGTTTTCAAACATGACTTCCATCGAGGTTGTGTAATCGGCTTTCATTCGATCCGGGAATCCTGCCGCCATGACTTCGTTGGCGTGCACACCGGTATCAATACCAACAACATCGAGCAGGTAGGCAGGCCCCATTGGGAAGCCGAACTTTTCCATCACCTTGTCGATTTTCTGGAAGTCGGCACCGTCTCGTACCAAACCTGCAAAACCGGCGAAATACGGGAACAAGACCCGGTTCACCAGGAAGCCCGGGCAATCGTTGACCACAATCGGGGTCTTGCCCATTTTCTTGGCGTAAGCCACGACGGTTGCTACTGCTTCGTTGGACGTTTTTGAACCACGAATAACTTCCACCAGCGGCATCATATGTACCGGGTTAAAGAAGTGCATACCGAGGAAGTTTTCCGGCCGCTTGAGATCGGCTGCCAGCAAATCAATCGAAATGGTCGAGGTGTTGGAGGTCACAATCGTGTCTGCAGATACCTGGTCTTCCAGCTCAGCCAGGACTGCTTTTTTGACGTTCGGGTTTTCCACGACCGCTTCCACCACGGTATTGACCGTACCGAAGTCACCATAACTGAGCGTTGGACGAATACGGTTTAATGACTCGCCCATTTTCAGCGCGGTCATCTTGCCTTTATCCACCCGACGGGACAGCAGCTTGTTGGCTTCATTCAGACCCAGCTCAATGCCGTCTTCACTGATGTCTTTCATCAGGATTGGCGTACCTTTATAGGCACTCTGGTAAGCAATACCACCGCCCATGATACCGGCGCCCAATACTGCTGCCATGGCCGTTGGCCTGGCGATCTTGTCGTATTCCTTGGCTTTCTTTTTCAGCAGCTGATCATTGAGGAACAAGCCGATCAAGGCCTGGCTTTCGGTGGTTTTGGCCAGGGTCGCAAAGTTTTTGGCTTCAACGAGCAGCGCTTTGTCGCGGCTCATGGAGCAATGTTTCTGCATGGTTTTGATGGCCGTTACCGGTGCCGGATAGTGGCCTTTGGTCTGCCCCATCACAAAACCCTTGGCGGTCTCGAACACCATCATGGCTTCCATGGTGTCCAGCATCATCTTGCTTGTTTTTTCGGCCCGACGCTGTTGCCAGTTGATGTCTCCGGCAATCGCCGCTTCCAGCATCAGAATAGCTTGTGGACGCAGTGCATCGGCGCTGAATACCGCATCAACAGCACCATCGGCCAGCGCCTTGTCGGCTTTCTGTTCGTTGCCCATGCAGATCCACTCGATCGCATTGTCAGCACCGATCAGACGTGGCAAACGCACAGTGCCGCCAAAGCCCGGCATGATACCCAGTTTGACTTCAGGCAACCCCACTTTGGCGGTGTCGGCCATCACCCGGATATCGGTCGACAATACCAGCTCCATACCACCACCCAGCGCAATACCGTTGATCACTGACAAGGTGGGTACTGGCAAGTCTTCAAGGGCAGAGAAAACGCTGTTGGCGTAGCCGATCCATTCGATGATGGATGCTTCTGGTCCAGCAAAGTAGCCGCCGAACTCGGTGATATCAGCACCCACGATAAATGAGTCTTTACCGGACGTTAACAGCACGCCCCGGACCGTATCATTGGCAGCAATCGCGACAGTGGCAGCCTGTAACTCTTCCAGTGCGGCGCGGTTGAATTTGTTGACGGACTCGCCCTGCAGGTCGAACCTGAGTTCGGCGATGTCACCTTCGATCATGCTGACCGTGATGGCTTTACCTTCGTAAATCATCAACTGATCTCCAAGTGGTGGTTAGCGTAAGGACTGTTGGTTGACAGCCCGATCCATGGTTTGTGCCTTCGCGTCATGTCATATGGTTATCTATTATGGACACGAAGCTATTTTCAAACACTCGATTAATACGACCGTTTGAATAATGAAACAACCTTCGTTGAATCTCACAGCAAAGTCAACAGCCAGATTGGACCACTCTTGGTCGCATCATCAAAAAACCACTCTGGAAAACGCTGGCCACCGGCACAAAACAGGCTGTCACCTGCTTCAGCAAACATCGGTTTATGCCATCAATACAAGGATAAACAGGCCGTCAGCAAGCATTGGGCAAAGAGCAGACATGGCCGCCTCCGGGCATGCCGCCAATCGCGCCAAGTTCGCTCGTCACCACGATAAAGTGTCTTTTCGTATCAAAACAACCTACTACTAATGTATGACGCCGCGACATTCGCGAGCAAATATCGTAGTATTGCTTGACCGGCTTTTATTGCGTTCACCCGCGGCCTGTTCGTGTGGTTGAATAAAAGCGAGGGTGTTCAGCAAGCAGACAGATGAAGACCCTAACAATAATCATAAAAAGACTGAGGTCATGATGACTAGATTCTTCCAATCGCTGGGATTCGCCCTGGCACTCACTTTGACATCCATTTCCTCCCACGCAGATGACAATGCGCTGATGGTCCAGCTTCAGCACATGCGGCTTGCTTCTATCGGAGTGATGACAGACTTTTTTATGTATACCGGTCTTGATGGCGACAGCAAATACAGCCGTCGAATGAATACCGATATGGATTCATTTAATACTTCTCTGGCCCAGGCCCGGGAAGGGGCTGATGGCCAGCAAGAGCTGATCCGTCATTTGAACGATATTGAAGACAAATGGCATCACTTCACCCGCTCGCTGAACAGCAACCGCAACCTGGTTGAGAATCAAGGTTTTCCCAGTGTGCAGATGGTTGATGAACTGGGTCGTCTCAACAACACCCTGGTGACACGTATTTCAACGGCCTATCAGCAATTGGCTGGCGAAAGTGACACCAATCCTGCCATTGAGAAAGTACGTGACATGGCCATGCTGCTACAGGAAATGACAACTCAATATGCCGCCTCCGCAGCTATGGAGAACTCTGAGGTGTATCTCAGTGAGTACAAGAACACCATGCAAAAAATGACCTCGGATTTTGAATTCCGTCTTGCTGATCTCAAGGTCATGACGTCGCAGCGATCTACCGATATCCTGATGGATAACATCAATAGCAAGTGGCGCTTTCTGCGTAATTCCATTACCCGCCAACACGAGATGGACGTGCCTTTTCTGGTCATCAGCTATAACGACCGAATCATTCGCCACCTGGAAGAGCTGGAAGGCAAAATAGGGAGTTGATCCGACCCGCACGTACCCTGCTCACCCGGTAGAATAGACAGGCCTCGCCTCCGGGCGTGGTCCTGGCATCCGGAACAAGAGCAGAGCTCGCCCGATACCAGTGGCCGGGTTACTTACCTTCCCCCCGGATTAATTGCCTGACCCTGTGCTTGCTCTCGTCCGCACGAAACAGATGCTTTCCACCTGCCCTGCTCCCTTCTTCCCACAAAACGCAAACGCCGGAATCCAGGTCATTGCACCGCGTGAAACCGGAGATCAATACCGATATCGGGTATATTATCTGGCTATACTGCTTGGCTGGCGATACCGCTGCATTGGGGTTCTGTTGTTTTGCCATGGCCCCTCGATCAATGATCAGACCAGTACCAGCCATTTCATCCAGTGTCATTCACAGGAAATACCATGTCGCATGCTATATATCTCGCTATTGTCATGATGTCTTTGATTGCCAGCGGTTGCAGTCAGATGAGCGCCTTACCGTCCCCTGGCGACAGTAACAGTTCCTACAGCGCTTCAGGGGCACAGCTAAACGATGACGAGGCCACCCGCGCGCGGCTGTATCAGCAATATCAACAATGGCGCGGTACGCCTTATGCCTGGGGAGGTTTAAGTCGCCAGGGCATTGATTGCTCCGGGCTCGTTTATCTTACTTATCGTGATGAATTTGGCCTGCCAGTCCCTCGCACAACGTTGCAACAGTCGCAGATTGGCTCAGCAGTCAGCCGCAACGAATTACGCCCCGGTGATCTGGTGTTTTTCAAAACCGAGAACAAGAACCGCCACGTCGGCATGTATCTGGACAACGACCAGTTTCTCCATGTTTCTACCAAGAGTGGCGTGATTATTTCCAGTTTTGAAAACAGCTACTGGGAAAATCATTACTGGCAGTCACGTCGGCTGGCGGATTAACACACACTGCTTTTATTGCCTCCCGGATCAGGTTCAGGCTTGCTTGTGGTCGCCGGGCATCAGCGCCGCAGCAGCCAAATCACTAACCCGATTACCAGCAAAAAAGGTATCGCCAAGAACCTGAATGCCACAAGCAACAGCAGCAAGCCCAGAATCAAATACACCGGCCCGACAACAACACACTTGATCAAAGTCCACACGGTCTCCTCCTTCTGACAGATATAGCCATTATTCTCTCCACCAACGAATCACCAACGAATCACCAACGAACTGTTCGGCCCTGTAAAGTGGCTATCAACTTGCCAAGAGTCGATTCAGGCTGCGACTCTATGATGATATCCAGATCAGTCGATCGACATTGATTACAGGGAAGTCCGGTAGCAATACAATCCGATGCGCCGTACTCCCGACTTTCATGGCCACATTGCTGACAGCGGCGAATAACGCAATAAATTGGCCATGGCATTGTATAATCTCCCGTATATATCCATGCATAACACACATACAAACCATATTATTTTTATATTATTCCTTAGCCATTAAATAATTTTGACCATATAGAAACATCAACCAAACCATTCCTTGATTTTTTCTTTTGCAGCATCAATATGATCCTGTTCAGTATAATCAACCATAGCTTTAACAGCAGCAGCCAGCGCCACCGTATCGTCCGTGTACCCTACAACCGGGATAAAATCCGAGATAATATCAACAGGAAAAATAAAGTATCCCAACGCTCCATAAATAATGGCTTTGGCACTGGCTGGTGTATTGCTATCTGCCGCAACGTAGTACAACGTCAAGGCTTTTTCTACCACCTCACTTCCAGCTGATTTGGCATACTTTGTTAGTTTTTCCCAAAAACCGCTATCGCTATAGCTTTCTGGGTGATGATTATCAGTCATGGCCATACTCCGTGATTTAGTCATTTATATATTCTTCCTGAAAAACAATAAAAACAAACCCACGCGACAAAAGCCGTCGCTTATATTTTTAAAAAGCATTTTTTCTGAAATGTCCTGTTCCCTGCTCTACCATGCGTCACTGAGCCATCAGACAGGAAAGTCCTGTGATACCAGTGCACAGCAGCCGTAGCCGTAGCCGTAGCCGTATACTGCGACTCAGCCGATTGTCAGAAGCTGGCCTTGATACCAGCAATCATTATTTATACCATGGTTATCAATAGTTTCAGGAGGCTGATACGCACGGATACACGGACTTATATATACACTGACAAACACACTGATACACACACCAGCGACCAGTGCAGCATGCACCAATACATATTTGAATCAAATGGTATATATATTGAAAATAAAATATAAACCGACAGCGGTTATATCACCACAACAGTCCTGTCTGCTATTGTTTTTTTAACGTGCGATTGATCGGGTAATCAGCCCAGTATCACTATGACAGACATTGTCCAGAGTCCAGAGTCCAGATGGCATCCTTTACTCACAGCCACGACTGGCTGCCATTCATTCATTATAAATCAGGCTCCGTCGAGGTGTGCTTCAAACATATTTTTTGAACACCAGAATGCGGTTATTGGCCGGCATGGCAATATCCTTGATCAGCCGCAGCTTTTCCTTGCGGGCAGCCAGTACGATTTGCTCAAAATCCTTGATTCCGGCTTCCGGGTCAACATCGGCCTTGAGCCAGGCATCCAGCGACTTGTTGCCTTCGCTGGTAAACTTGCCATGGTAGTTAAACGGGCCGTACAAAAAGACCAGCCCGGCGATGCGTAATACCCGGCCAATCCCGGCCATCATGGAGCGTACCTTGGGCCAACCAACGTAATGCACTACATTGGCCGAAAACACCGCATCAACTTCCTTCACTGGCCACAGGTCTTGCGATACATCCAGCACTAACGGTGGCAAAAAATTATCCCGCCCTGAACGTAAACGCCAGGCATTGATCGATGCAATCCGGGCCGCCATTTCAGAAGGCTGCCAGGTAATATCGCGCATGCGCTCACTCATAAACGCCGCATGCTGGCCAGTACCGCTGCCTATTTCCAGTACGACAGAATGTTTCGGCAACTCTTCTGACAGTACATCACCAATGGGTTGCTGATTACGTAAGCAGGATTCCGAGACCGGCAGGTCTTCATCCTGTGCAATTTGAAGCTCCGGCAGAATATTCACCCGATTCATAGCGATTCCTGTTGTCTGCCGAGACCACCCTCAGCCTTACTCGCGGCAGAGTATGTCACAGGCACCAGTCGGCAGAAATAGTGCCGCTTCGAAATAGCATGATCTTTATTGCACCATTCCATGCCCTTTTTCGAGAATCACTGTAACAGGCAAATTGCCGCCAGCCTGACTAGCCAGTAGAATCGGACGATATTTTTCGATTAATAAACCGGATTTGAACTAGCCCCATGCGTGCAACCGAATTTTTACTCGCTACAGAGAAAGAAACCCCAGCCGATGCCGTGATTGTCAGTCATCAATTAATGTTGCGATCTGGCATGATCCGCAAATTGGCCGCGGGTTTGTACACCTGGATGCCGCTGGGGTTACGTACCTTGCGCAAAGTTGAAGCCATTGTACGGGAAGAAATGAATAAAGCCGGTGCCCAGGAGGTATTGATGCCAGCGGTACAACCCGCCGAGCTGTGGGAAGAAACCGGTCGCTGGTTCGAATACGGTGGCGAATTGCTACGTGTCAAAGACCGCCACAATCGTGAGTTTTGTATTGGCCCGACCCACGAAGAAGTCATCACCGATCTGGCCCGTAACCAGCTAAGCAGTTACAAACAGCTACCGGTCACGCTGTTCCAGATCCAGACCAAATTCCGTGATGAAACCCGCCCGCGCTTCGGGGTCATGCGATCACGTGAATTTATCATGAAGGATGCCTACTCCTTCCACCTGACCGAAGCAAGCCTGGAACAAACCTATCAGGTAATGCACGGCGCTTACTGCAACCTGTTTGACCGTCTTGGCCTCGACTACCGTCCGGTCTGGGCCGATACCGGCTCCATTGGTGGTGCCAAGTCCCACGAATTCCACGTCTTGGCTGATTCTGGCGAAGACGATATCGCCTTCTCCAGCGCCAGTGATTACGCCGCCAACGTTGAATTGGCCGAAGCCGTGGCACCAGCCGGTGAGCGCCCCGAACCAACCGAAGCGATGCAGCTGGTCGACACCCCAGATGCCAAAACCATCGCCGAGCTGGTTGAACAACATGGCATTGCCATTGAAAAAACCATCAAAACCCTGATCGTTCATGGTGAAGCCGACGACAAGGGACAATACGATCTGGTTGCCCTGCTGGTGCGTGGCGATCATGAGCTGAATGAACTCAAGGCTGAAAAAATTCCCGGTATTGCCTCGCCACTCGAATTTGCCAGTGAAGAAGAAATACGTCCGGTGGTCGGGGCTGGCCCAGGCTCCATTGGCCCGATTGGATTGACAATACGCATTATTGCCGACCGTGCCCTGAGCATCAGCTCAGACTTTGGTGCTGGCGCGAACAAAGACGGTCAACATTATTTTGGCATCAACTGGGAACGCGACCTGCCGCTGCCAGAATTTGCCGACCTGCGTAACGTCGTGGCCGGCGATCCAAGTCCTTGTGGCAAAGGCACACTGGAAATCAAACGGGGCATTGAAGTTGGCCATATCTTCCAGCTGGGTACCAAATACTCAGAAGCCATGAAAGCCACCGTGCTCAACGAAAATGGCAAGGACAGCACCCTGATCATGGGTTGTTATGGTGTCGGCGTCAGCCGGGTGGTCGCTGCCGCCATCGAGCAAAACCACGACGACAAGGGCATTATCTGGCCTGATGCCATCGCGCCGTTCCATATCGGTATTGTACCCATGAACTACCACCGTTCAGACGCCGTAAAACAGGCAACCGAAACCCTCTACGCCGAACTGACCGCTGCCGGCTATGACGTTTATCTGGACGACCGCGACAAAAAAACCAGCCCCGGCGTCAAGTTTGCCGATATGGAGCTGATGGGCTTCCCGCATCGCATTGTACTGTCAGACCGGGGACTGGAAGCCGGCACGGTGGAATACAAGGCCCGCCGTGCTGACGAGAAGCAAGACATTGCTCTCGATGAACTGATGCCATTCCTGAAAACCAAGGTGTCATGCTAGGCCGCCAACCGGCTACATGGTTGCTGACTGCCGTACTGAGTGGCCATTGTGCCCTCAGCGCAGCAGAGGCGATGCCCAACCACGACCCGGAATTACGGTTGGCCTTGCTGAACGCTGTTACCACTGCCGAGTCGTTCCCCGACCGCTTTGATGCCGAAGTCTGGTTAATGGATATGCAATCCCGGCTCGAGAGCATGAAATGGATCAAGCTGAGAGATAAGGCCGAACAGCTTGAGTTTCTGCGGCTGGTACACCTCGAAGCCAGTCGGGCCAATATCTCCGCCGAGATGGTACTGGCCGTGATTCAGGTCGAAAGTGCCTTCGACCGTTTTGCGGTTTCCCGTGTAGGTGCCCGCGGTTATATGCAGATCATGCCTTTCTGGAAAAATGAAATCGGCCGCGATGGCGACAACCTGATGCATATGGCCACCAACCTGCGTTACGGCTGTACCATACTGCGCCACTACCTCGACAAGGAAAAAGGCAACTGGACCCGCGCGCTGGCACGCTATAACGGCAGCCTGGGCAGAACGGTTTATCCGGAAAAGGTGATGGCCGCCTGGGAAAAGTACTGGTTTGTAAACCATTGACCTGCCGGCTGAGGCAGGCAAGCCAAGACGCTCCTTGAACCAGTAATACCGAGACACAGACCGCCTCTCTTTTTACCGGCTTATCATCGTCTCGCTTGTTATCTCTCTCACCACACCAGCCCCACACACCAGCCCAAAACACCAGCCCAAAACACCAGCCCAAAAC